>CAZOPY010000048.1:0-7349 GCA_964581945.1 uncultured Gammaproteobacteria bacterium
GACCGCTTGCGCATTACGGATGCGGGTGAGCATGTCGGAGATTGGATCGGTAATCATAGGGCTACCAGCTTGCTTTTTTGATACCGGGGATCTCGCCGCGGTTGGCCAACTCCCGGAAACAGATGCGGCAGAGCTCGAACGCGCGCATGTACCCATGGCGACGTCCGCAACGCCAACACCGTCGAACCTCGCGGGTCGAGTATTTCGGCTTCTGGCGGGATTTGGCGCGTTGATTCTCTGTTGCCATATCGCGGGTTACGAGCGTCCTCGCTCTTCCGGCTTCTTAAACGGGAATCCCATCGCGTCGAGGAGGGCCTTTCCTTCCTCTTTCGACTTCGCGGTGGTGTTCAGGGTGATCTGCAATCCATGGACCGCTTCCACTTCGTCCGGGCGGATTTCCGGGAACGCGAGGTGCTCCTTCAACCCGATCGAGTAGTTTCCTTGCCCGTCGAACGCATCCGGCGGCAGGCCGCGGAAGTCGCGCACGCGCGGGAGCGTGACCTTCAGGAGCTTCTCGAGGAAGGACCACATCCGCTTGCCGCGGACCGTGACCTTCATCCCGATCACCATCCCCTTCCTGATCTTGAAGTTCGAGATGGAGATGCGCGCCTTGGTCTTCACCGGCTGCTGGCCGGAAATGCGGCGCAACGTCTGCTCGGCGGTCTCAAGGTATTTGGCGTCCTTGATCCCGGCGCCGAGGCCGACGTTGATCGTCACCTTGGTCACGCGGGGCACCTGCAGGCGGTTCGTGTATCCGCGGTCCTGCATGAGCTTCGGGACGATCTCTTTATTGTACTGTTCCTGAAGATTCATATTAGTCGATATCCTCCGCGTTTCCCTTCGCGCGCAACACGCGGACTTTGGAACGCTTGCCGTCTTTTTCAATAAACTTCCAGCCGACGCGGCCGACCTTGCCGCTCTTGGGCGAAACAACGGCCACGTTCGACAGGTGCATCGGAGCGGGGAATTCGATCTTCTGTCCGGCCTGATCGGCGCGGCGGCTTCGGAGATGGCGCGTGTTCAGGTTCAACCCTTCAATCACAACCTTCTGCAGTTTGGGAAACACCTGCATCACCTTCCCCTGTTTGCCTTTGTCCTTGCCCGCGAGCACGCGTACCGTGTCGCCTGTTTTGATTTTCATAGGTCGTTACAACACTTCGGGAGCCAAGGAAACAATCTTGCCGAACCCCTTCGTGCGCAGCTCGCGCGCGACCGGGCCGAAAATACGCGTCCCCTTCGGATCCTTCGACTTCAGGTCGATCAACACCGCCGCATTTTCGTCGAAGCGGATGTAGGTGCCGTCCGGGCGGCGCGTTTCCTTGCGGACGCGCACCATCACGGCGTGCACCACGTCGCCCTTTTTGACGGCGGCGTGCGGGGTGGCGTCTTTCACCGAAGCGGTGACCATGTCCCCCAGGCGCGCGTAGCGCTTTTTGTATCCGCCGTGGACGCGAATCAGCGCGAGCCGCTTGGCTCCCGAGTTATCGGCGACGGTCAACATTGAACGAAGCTGAACCATAGAAGATACTTACGCGTTGGCGTTCTCAAGTTTCCGAACCGCCCGCCATCGCTTGTCGCGCGAAATCGGACGACACTCGACGAATTCGATCCAATCGCCGACCTTGTACTCCTTCTTTTCGTCGTGCACCTTGTAGCGCGAGCTCATGATGTAGCGCTTCTGGTACTTCTGATGGAGCACCGTGCGGTCAACCCGAACCACGACCGTCTTGGCCATTTTGTCCGAGACGACAACGCCGCGGAACGTGCGCGGGAGTTTCGATTGTGTGGCGGTGGTGGTCATAGAGGCTAAGGCTTGGCCTGTTTCTGTTGAAGGAGGGTCTTGATGCGGGCAATCTGCTTGCGCGCTTCGCGCACCTCGCGCACCTTGGTGAGCTGGTGCGACGAGAGCTGGTTGTGGAGCGACCGCAGGTGCGTTCGCGCTTCCTCGAGGGATCGCGCGAGCGCTTCCGGTGCCGCGTTTTTCAAATCTTTCCAGTCCATAGATTACGCGTCACGGGTCAGGAACTTCGACTTGCCCGGCAGTTTGTACGAGGCGAGCCGAAGCGCTTCCTTGGCGGTCTCAGCGCTGACGCCGTCCATCTCGAACATGATCGTTCCGGCTCGGACCACGGCGACGTAGTGGTCGACCGCGCCCTTCCCCTTTCCCATCGGCATTTCCGCCCCCTTGGAGGTGATCGGGTGATCCGGGAAAATGCGGATCCAGATCTTTCCTCCGCGCTTGATGAAGCGGGTCATGGCGCGGCGCGCGGCTTCGATCTGGCGGGAGGTGATCCAGGTTTCTTCCATGGACTTCAGGCCGTACTGTCCGAACGCAAGCAGCGTTTTGCGGGACGCCAAGCGCTTGCCGCGGGCGCGGCCTTTGTGCCATTTGCGATGTTTGACCTTTTTGGGGATCAACATACGTGTCGTTAGGCGGTGACCTTATCTTCGACCTTCTTTTTTTCTTCAAACACCTCGCCGCGGTTGATCCAGACCTTGATCCCGATCGCGCCCTGAAGGGTGTTGGCCGTGACCGAGGCGAAATCAATGTCCGCGCGCAGGTTGTGCAGCGGCACCTTGCCGGTCGCGAGCGTTTCCACGCGCGCGATTTCCGCGCCGTTCAATCGGCCGCCGAGCGTGATCTTGATCCCTTCGGCATGCGCTTTCATCACGCGCTCGATCGCCATTTTCATGGAGCGGCGGAACGGGAAGCGGCGCTCCAGGTCCGAAGCGATCTGCTGGCCGACGATGTTCGAGGACAGGGACGGGCGCGTGACCTCTTTCACGTTGATGTTCAGCGCGACCTTGCGTCCGCGGTAAAACATTTTCAAAATCTTTTTCTTCAGATCCTCAATCCCGGCGCCGGCGCGGCCGATGATGAACCCCGGCTTCGCCGAGTGGATCAAAATGTTGATGTGCTGGCGGGTGCGTTCGATTTCCACGCGGTCAACCAGCGCCTCCTTGAGTTCCTTGACCAAAAATTTCCGAATCTGAACATCCTCGCGAAGGTTTTCGCTGAAGTTCTTGAAATCTTTGGCGAACCACGTGGCGTCGGACGACTTGACCGTCGCGAGCCGGAACGCTTTTGGATGGACTTTGTGACCCATAGCTACTTTTTCTCCGCCGGTTTAGTCTCCTTCACCGCTTTCTTGGCTTTCGCTGGCTTGGCCGCCTTTCCCTTCTTCGCTCCTTCCGGCTTTTCGGCGAGCGTGATCGAGATGTGGCTCATGCGCTTCTTGATCGGCGCGGCGCGACCGAACGCTTTGGGCGTCCATCGCTTGAGCGCCGGGCCGCCATCGGCCGCGATCGCTTTGATGAACAGGCGGTTCCGATCCATCTGGAAGTTGTGTTCGGCGTTCGCCACCGCGGAGTCGAGCAATTTGATGACGGGCTCAGCCGCCGCCTTCTTCATGAAGGTGAGCTGCGCTTTCGCGTTCCCCACGTCCATGCCACGAACGACATCAATAACCAACCGGACCTTCCGGGGGGACATGCGGACGAAACGTGCTTTGGCTCTCACTTCCATACAATAGTGAATAGGCGTTTACTTTTTGGCCGGCGCTTTGGCTGCCGGGGCGGCCGGAGCGGCGGCACCCGGAGCGGCTGCGGCGGCTTCGGCTTCCTTCTGGATCTTCCCGCCGTGGCGGACGAACTTGCGCGTCGGAGAAAACTCGCCGAGCTTGTGTCCGACCATCTCTTCGGCGATACGGACGTTCACGTGATCCTTGCCGTTGTGCACGCCAAGGGTGAGTCCGACCATCTCCGGGGTGATCGTCGAGGCGCGGGCCCAGGTCTTGATCACCGTGCGTGAACCGGCCGGGAGCTTGCGCACCTTTTCCAGCAATCGTTGATCCACGTAGGGACCTTTTTTGGAGCTGCGAGACATAAGGGGAGATTACAGGCTCGTGCCGACGAATCGGCCCGGCGGTCGGCGCTGAACGATGAGCTTGTCCGACGACTTGTGCTTGCGGGTTTTCACGCCGAGGGCCGGTTTGCCCGACGGGGTTTTCGGATGTTTCAAACCGATCGAGTTGCGTCCTTCACCACCGCCGTGCGGGTGATCGACCGGGTTCATCACCTTGCCGCGCACCGCCGGGCGGATGCCGCGGTGGCGCGAGCGGCCGGCTTTGCCCCAGCGCACCAGGCGGTAGTCCGGGTTCGAGACCTGGCCGATGGTCGCCGCGCACTCGCGCGGGATCATGCGCATTTCACCGGACGGGAGTTTCACCGTGGCGAACGACCCTTCGACGGCCATGAGCTGCGCCATCGCGCCGGCTCCGTGAACCATCTGGCCGCCCTTGCCCGGTTCGATCTCGATCGAGTGGACGTTCATGCCGACCGGGATGTTCTCGAGCGGCATGCGGTTGCCCACTTTGATCTCGCCCTTGGTTTTGGTGGAAATGACCGTGTCGCCGACCTTCATGTCGAGCGGCGCCAGCATGTAGCGCTTTTCGCCGTCGCGGTACTGCAGGAGGAGCAGGCGCGCACCGCGGTTCGGGTCGTATTCGACCGCCGCGACCGTGGCCGGGACGTCGAATTTATCGCGACGGAAGTCGACCTCGCGAATGTAGCGCGCTTCGCCGCCACCCTGATGGCGGACGGAAATCTTTCCGCCCGTTCGGCCGGCGAACATCTTCTTGATCTTCAGCAGCTTCTTTTCCGGTTCCGTCTTCGTGATATCCGAAAAACTCTGCACGCTGGAGATGCGGCGGCCGGCGGATGTTGGTTTGTAGCGCTTGACTGGCATAGGTTAGACCCCTTCGTATACATCAATGGATTTTCCTTTCGGGAGGGAGACGATCGCTTTCTTCCACGCCTTCTGCGTCCCCCAGACGCGGCCGAAGCGGACCGTTTCCGCGCGGACGTTCTGGATGCGCACGCTCGTCGGCGCGATGCCGTAGAGCTCCTTCACCGCCTGGCGAACCTGGATGCGATTCGCGCCCTTGTCGACGACGAACGCATACTGGCCGAGCGAGGTGAGGGTGGCGGCTTTTTCGGTCACGAGCGGCTTCACGATCACCCAGGCCAGATCTTCCGAGAGGTGACGCGCGGCCTTGGACGGCTTCTTCTCTTCTTTCGCTTTCGGTTCTTCTTTTTTGGCGGACGATTTTGTCGTCTTTGATTCTTTCTTTGCCTTCGTTTCTTTGACCGGCTTTGCCGCGGACGTCTCCTTCGTGGTCTTCACCGCCGGTTTTTCGGCAGCCTCAACCGAGGGAGCAGCGCTCTTCTTTTCAACTTCGAGCTCTTTCTTATTTTTGAAACGGTCAAGGAAACCCATAGCTATTCTTTGGCAAAGGTAGATTCCATCGCGCGGACCGCGTCCGTGGAAGCGAGAATGTAATCGTACGAGAGCACGTCCACGACGTTCACGCTCTTGGCCGAAATCGCTTTCACGTTCGGGATGTTGCGCGTCAGACGGGCGATGATCTTGTTGTCCGGTTCCGCGACGATCAGCGTTTTCTTGCCGGCCATCGGGAGCTTCGCGAGCAGCGACGCGGCGCGCTTCGTTTTCGCTTCCGGCATCGTCAGGGATTCAACCGCGATGAAATGATCGCGAACGACCTTGTCGGTCAGCGTCATGGCGAGCGCTTTGCGGCGCGCCTGGCGGTTCATCTTCAGAGAAAAATTGCGCTGGTTGGTCGGTCCGAACGTGACACCGCCGCCGACCCAGATCGGCGAGCGCGTCGACCCGTGGCGGGCGCGACCGGTCCCCTTCTGCTTCCACGGCTTGCGGCCACCGCCGCGAACCTCGCCGCGCCCTTTCGTGTGTGCGACCACCTCGCGGCTGTTGGCCTGCTGAGTGAGCACCGCCTGGTGGACGAGCGCGTTGTTCGCTTTCACTTCGAAGAGCGCCGGCGCGAGATCCAGATCGCCGACCTTCTTTCCTTCAATGTTGTACAGCGTTACTTTTGCCATACCGTTGCGCCTTCACGCGTCTGGATGAGGATCAAACCGCCTCGAGCTCCCGGGATCGCCCCTTTGATCGCGAGGATGTTTTTTTCCGGATCGATCGAGACGATTTCGAGATTTTTCACGGTCACGCGGTCGGTGCCCATGTGGCCGCCCATGCGTTTGCCTTTCTGCGGCGGACCCTGACGACGCGAACCGATCGAACCTGGCATGCGCAGCTGGTCCTTGTGACCGTGCGACGCCGGGGATCCGTGGAACCCGTGGCGCTTGACGACGCCGGCGAATCCGCGGCCCTTCGAGACGCCGATCACATCGACCTTCTCTCCCGGAGCAAACGTGCCGACTTCGATTTTGTCGCCGAGCTTCAGCTCCGTCTTGTCCACGCGGAATTCGCGCAGGGTGGAGAACATGCCGACGGCTTTCAGGTGTCCGGCTTCCGGCTTCGAGAGTTTCTTCGATTCCTCACAGCCAATTTGAACCGCCTGGTATCCGTCCGTTTCCTCAGACTTCACCTGGGTCACAACGCACGGTTCGGCGTGCACCAACGTCACGGGAACGACGGTGCCGTCTTCCTTGAACTGTTGCGTCATCTCGATTTTTCGGCCGACGATGAATTTCATAGTCGCGGGTTAATCTTTTCTGGACGGGTTCAACATAAAAGCCAGAAGTCGATCGCCCGTGTGAGCTGCCAACTTCCAGCCTTTAACAATCCGCTTCTTGCGGGACAAAGGCTTCACTTGTTCAATTTTCATCGATACGCCACCTCTTCCACGCGATTCGCCGAAGCACCGGAAGGTTTTCGTGGTCCGTCTGCGTCTGCAGTCCACACGAACTTTCTTCCCCGTTCTTGAATCGCTGATTTTTTGAAACTCGGCCTCTCGGATTACATCTTGATCTCGACATCCACGCCCGCCGGCAGGTTCAAGCTCATCATGGCGTCCATGGTGCGCTCGGTCGGCTCGACGATGTCCACCAACCGCTTGTGCACGCGCATCTCGTACTGTTCGCGCGAGTTCTTGTAGACGAACGTCGAACGGTTAACGGTGTAGCGGCGCTTTTCGGTCGGAAGCGGCACGGGACCAAACACCTTCGCTCCGGTTCGCTCGGCGGTCTTCATGATCGTCTGAGCGGCCTGGTCGATGATCTTGTGGTCGTACGCGCGGATCTTAATCCGAATGCGCTGCTCTGTCGTCTCCGTTGTTTTCGTCTGTGCGGTGGACACAAGGGTAAGGAAAGAGCGAATACGGAGTTTCGGAGGGACGGAGTGGTTGAATGATCGAGCTCCGCTCGGCCACTCAAGTCTCCGTCCCTCCTCCACGTCCAGTTAATAATTACTTGATGATCTTCGTCACGACGCCGGCGCCGACGGTGTGGCCGCCTTCGCGGATGGCGAAGCGCTGCTTCTCTTCGAGCGCGACCGGCGCGATGAGCTTGACGTT
>CAZOPY010000049.1:0-6888 GCA_964581945.1 uncultured Gammaproteobacteria bacterium
CGCCGCGGCGCTTGGGAAACCCGTGTTCAAACTGAAGCTGATCGCCCTGCTTGTCTCCGGGTTTATCGCCGGTCTTTCTGGGGCCTTCCTCGCCCACGACATCCAATTCATTTCGCCGAATTCGTTTTGGCTCGATCTGCTCGTGTGGGCGATCGCGGGGATAATGATCGGCGGCATGGCATCCATGCCCGGGGCCGTTCTTGGAACGCTCGCGCTATTTTTTATCTCCGAGCCCCTTCGGTTTCTGTCGCTTCCGTCGGCGCTCGTCGGGCCGCTGCGCCTGTTTCTGTTCATGCTCATCCTGCTCCTCATCGTGATCTACCGACCTCGGGGAATCATGGGGCGCGCACAGCTTGAAAATTGATATGTTGTCCGTAAGCCACCTGGCAAAATCATTCGGCGGGGTCGCGGCGGTGAACGACTGCTCGTTTACGATCGCCCCGCACGCGATCACTGCGCTCGTCGGACCAAACGGGGCCGGAAAGACGACTTTGTTTAATTTGGTGACCGGTCTTGTGAACGCCGATACGGGAACGATCACGCTCGACGGCCGTGACCTGACCCCGCTCGCGCCATGGCAGCGTTCGCGTGTCGGACTCGCCCGCACGTTCCAACTTTCGCGTCTGTTCCGCAACCTGTCGATCGAGGACAACCTACTTTTGGCGCTCAGAACTGACGACGATCGATTCTGGAAGATGCTCTGGCGCGGAGAGAGCGAAACGGGGGAGGAGGAAAAACGGGTGAAGGAGATGATGGCGTTTGTGGGGCTCGAGAAGGATCCGTCCACGTCCGTGACGGAGCTCTCCTACGGCCAACAGAAACTGTTCGACCTCTCGCGAGCGCTTCTGAATCCACATCGTTTGCTCATGCTCGACGAACCGGTTGCTGGCGTGAATCCGATCCTGCGCGAGCGGTTCAAGAAGGTTCTGCTCGACCTCAAGGGAGCGGGCGAAACGATGCTCGTGATCGAGCACGATATGGACTTTGTCCGCGCCGTGGCCGACACGGTGATCGTGATGGACCAGGGGGCGGTGCTTGCAGAAGGGTCGCCCGACAAGGTATTGTCTGACCCACGAGTCTTAGAGGCCTATCTCGGCGTGACCGTATGATAACGATTCCAAAATCTCCGGACGTTCTTCGTCTGTCGATCGCAAGACTCTGGAACGGGCTGCCGTGTCCGGACCATCGCCTCGGCGCCATGGTTGAATTGGCGCAATCGGAAACCGGCGTGCGCGTGCGCGCGCTCACGACCGCGCGCGACAACGCGCGCACCCCGGACGCGCCAGTGGGTTCGCGCGTGGATCGCTTGTGGGAGACGGACGTGGTCGAGCTGTTCGTCGTCGACGAAGACGGCCAGTATCTGGAGGTCGAGCTCGGGGTCGGCGGCCACTACCTCGTGCTCGGGTTTGATGCGCCGCGCCACCTCGCGGCCGACTTTGCCGACGTCGCGTTCGAGACCCTCCACGAAGAGCGTCCGGACCAATCGATCGTGAACGAAATTTTGATCCCGAACGAAATGTTTCCGATGAACCTGAAGGCGCTGAACGCCTACGCGATCGTCGGCAACCAGTATCTGGCGTTTCATCCGCTTCCGGGAAGCGAGCCGGATTTCCATCAGCCCGGGATGTTCCCGTTTGCCCGCCTTGCGCCCTAGCCCATGCTTCTTACGGTCGACAACCTGTCAGCCGGTTATGGCGACCTCCAGGTCCTGCGAGGGGTGACTCTTCAGGTGGGCGAAGGCGAGATGGTGGTCATGATCGGACCGAACGGGGCGGGGAAGTCGACGGTGTTGAAATCGATCTACGGTCTGACGCAGAAGACCGAGGGGTCGATTTTTTTCGACGGAAAAGAGATCACTACTTTGCCGACGCACGCGCTTCTCGAGGCCGGCATCGGGTTCGTGCCACAAGGCCGCATGATGTTCCCGTCCCTCACGACCAAAGAGAATCTCGAGATGGGCGGGTATCTGTTGAACCACAGAGAAACGCTCGCAAATAATCTTGAGAGCGTGTATGAACGGTTTCCAATCCTACGCGAAAAGGAACGCGCGCTCGCCGGTAACCTTTCCGGCGGACAACAGCAGCAGCTCGCGATCGGTCGCGCGCTCATGATGACCCCGAGACTTCTGTTGCTCGACGAGCCGAGCCTCGGCTTGTCGCCCAAACTCATGCACGAGCTGTTCGAAAAACTCGAAGGGATCCGAGAAGCCGGCACGACGATCCTCTTCGTCGAACAAAACGTGCGTCTCGCCCTCCAATACGCCGACCGCGGGTACCTGCTCGCAAACGGGCAGGTGCGCGTCGCCGGCAGCGCCGAAGAGCTCGCCCGCCCGGAGCTCATGCACGAGGCGTTCTTGCGATAATAAAATCCCGGCCGTGCGGCCGGGATTTGTCTTACTTGATTTTTACTTCCAGCGTGCTCGCGATGTCGGTCATTTCCTTCAATGCGGCGGTCAGTTCCGCGCTCCCTTTTTCCGGCAGCGCATTCACGGTCGTGCCGGCGTAGGCCATGGTCACGACCAGGCCCGGGTTCGTGCCGGCGACGTAATCGTTGAAGAAACCGTTGCCCGGCGAGGTGAGATACGAGAAGAACCAGACCGTTTTCCCGTTGGTCGGGGCCACGCACCAGTCGGTCTTTTCGGCCGCGCTCATGTAGTAATCGACGCGGGAGTAGATGTCGAAGGCGGCGGTTTTGGTGGTGGTGCCGCATTCGTTCGGTTCTTCCGTCACGACGGCGTCCACGCTCGGCGCCCCCATCCCGACCTCTGCGAAGCGTCCTCCTTCGACGCCGCTCGCCTGAGTCGCCTGCGTGTTCACGTACAGGATGTAGTTGCCTTTCGTGATGTTCACGGCCGACGGGGTCGGAACGTACGTCGGGGTGTTCGAGGTCCCTTCATACACCGGCAGAGACGCTTCCTTTGCGGTCCAACCGGCGGGGATCGTCACCTTCAGGTTGGCGGTCTCGTAGGTCGTGCTGGTCGCGCTCGGTGTCGATGGCGCCTGGTTCCCTGGCGCGTTATTGCTTGTCGTATTTGCCGCCGGAACATTGGACGGGGCCTGCGCCTGCATCCCCCAGATGAGATACGCGGCGACGATGATGACGACGACGGCGAGACCGCCGGCGAACCAACGGGTCATGTTCTTGTCCATAGGACGAACGCGTTAATGAGTGACAAACGGGTTTAGATCAGGGACGGTCGTGACGACCGGCGGGGGAGCCGTCTCGTCGGTCGTCGTGTCTGTCGTTGCCGCAGTTTCGTCTGCCGGCGCGGCGGCCGTTGCGGGCGAGGTCACGTGGACGATGATGCCGGCCGTGTCGAGCGCGCCGCTCATGCCGTCCGCATGCGCGGTGAGCACCCAGTCGCCGTCGGTCGGAAGCGTCCAGTCCATGGTCAGGAACGGCGAGGTCGGTGACGCGATCGAGCCGACGAGAGTGCTTCCGCCGCCCCCGAGCGGTTCGGCGTACACGCTCACCGAGCTGTAGTCCGTCGGCCGATCGATTGAGACCACGACGGTGTAGTTCGACTGGATGCGTTCGATCGTCTCCCCGTTTTTCGGGTTCAGGATCTCCATGCCGGTAGCGGTCCCGTCCGTGTTCAGTTTGATGCCGACGGATGCCGACCCGGTGTTGTCGACGTCGTCGTAGGCGGTCACCTTGACCGTGTGGTATCCGCGCCCGATCGTATTCGGAATCACGGTCGTGAGTTCGTAGGGAGCGAAGGAGTCGCTTCCGAGATAGAACCCATCGAGATAGAACTCGACGCGCCTGACCCCGCGCGGCGCCGAGGCGTTTACGGCGACGGTCAGGTTGCGGTCATCGAAGGATTGGTCCTGGCTCGGGGTTTCGATCGTCACGGTCGGGAAGTTTCCCGGCACATGCACGTCGTCTGACTCGGTCGGAGCCGCGCCGCTTTCGAGTACGATCCCGGTCTCGGCCTCCTTGCGCGTGATCCAGTCGAGGATTCCGGCTTCCCACGGCTGATAGTACGGGTCTGATGTCGGATCGGCCGGCGGCGGGCCAAGCGGATCGTTCTTGTCCACGTACTGCAGGATCGTGTGATACTCGGCGAACGTTTTGGTCTCGCGGTAGGCCGGCGGCGTGTATTCGGTGGCGAGCTTGCCCGAGGCCTTGTCGATCGTGACGGTTGTCCCGGCCATCTGTCCGTCGAGCACCGGTTTGCCGGTCACGGGGATCGCGGGCGGGGTGAAGGATTCGACCGGCGTTCCGTCGAGCGCGGATTTCATGAACGCGTTCCAGATCGGTCCGGCCGCATTCGCGCCGCCGCCTTTGGTCATCGCGTGATGATCCGCGTTGCCGGCCCAGACCCCAGCGACGAGAGACGGCGTGTAGCCCAGGAGCCAGGCGTCTTTGTAATCGTTGGTCGTCCCGGTTTTCGCTGCAACCGGTCGGCCGCCAAGCTGCAGGTTGCTCGAAACCCCGAACACGTCGGCGCGCGCGTTGTTGTCCGCGAGCACGTTCGTGATCATGCGCGCCACGTTCTGGTTAACGGCCTGACGCCCTTCGTTTTCCTTCCATTCTTCAAGGGTGTTTCCATTGGCGTCCTCGACTTTTAGGATCGCGACGGTGTCGTGATACACGCCGTCATCCGCGAAGGTCGCGTAGGCGTTTGCGTGCTCGAGCAGTTTCACCTCCGCGCCGCCAAGCACGATCGCAAGACCGAAGTTCGATCGATCTTCGAACGTGGTATAGCCGAGGCTCTGCGCGTAGTCGATCGCATTATCGACCCCGACCAAGTACAGCATTTTCACGGCAGGGATGTTCAGCGAGTTCTGAAGCGCGTAGCGCACCGTCACTGGGCCGCGTTCCTTCAGGTCGTAGTCGTTCGGGGAATAATCCGGCTGCCCTGGGAGCGGGAAGTTCGTTTTTACGTCCCAGAGGATGGTGTTCGGGGTGTAACCCTTCGCGAACCCAAGGCTGTAGACGATCGGCTTGAAGCTGGACCCCGGCTGAAGCGGCTGGATCGTCACGTTCACCTGACCGTCGATCGAGTCGTCAAAGAAGTCGCGCGACCCGACCATGGCAAGCACCTGCGCGTTTTTCGGATCCAGCGCCACGAGTCCGGCGGTCGTGAGTCCGTAGCGGTCCTTGTTGTTGTCGACCCCGTCGGCGACCGCCTGCTCGGCCATGAGCTGTTTGTCGTAGTCGAGGGTTGTGATTACCTTGAGGCCGCCTTCTTCCACGTCGCGTTGCCCGTATTTGTCCTCGAGCAACTGCTTCACGTACACCACGAAATGCGGCGCCGTGATGTCCGTGAGCGTCTTGACCGTGATCGGCGTGTCGGTTGCCATTGCCGCGTCGCGTTCATCCGTCGAGATGAACCCCGCGTCCGCCATTTGGCCCAAGATCCAATCGCGGCGCTCCTTTAAGAGATCCGGGTTGTTGGCGAGCGTCGTCGGGCGCTGCGGGAGCGCGGCAAGCGTGGCCGCTTCCGCGAGCGTCAGGTCCTTCACCTGCTTGCCGAAATAGTTTTCCGCAGCGGACTGGATGCCGTAGTAGGACGAGCCGTAGCCGATTTCGTTGAAATAAATCTGCAGGATCTCGTCCTTGCTGTAGCGCTGTTCGATTTCGATCGACAGGATCAGTTCCTTGATCTTGCGCGTGAGCGTCCGTTCGCCGGTCAGAATGGCGTTCTTCACGAGCTGCTGGGTGAGCGTCGATCCGCCGCCGCGGCTCCCGGCGAACAGGACCGCGCGGGCAAGACCGGTGATGCTGAACCCGCCATGGGAACAGAAGCTATGATCTTCCGCGGCGATGGTGGCCTGCACCGCAAAGAGCGGGATCCCGTTCGGATCCTTTTCGAGTTTCGGATCATCCGCGCTGCAGAACCCCTGCTGCAGTTTGACGAGCGTGCGATCTTTTTCGCCGTGGATTTCGTACAGAAGATGCTCGCCGGTGCGGTCGTAGATTTTGGTGGTCTGGCTTACTTCGCGATCGCGTAACGAATTCGGATCCGGAAGGTCGCGGCTCACATACGCGAACGACGCGAGCACTACAATGGACCCGAGGATTGTGACCGCGAGCGCCGCCAAGAGGGCGTTTTTGATGAACGTGCGATTGAGAATTTTTTTCCAGCGGGCGCGCGATTTTTCGCGGCGCCAGCCGCGTGGTCGTTGAACAAGGGATGTCATAGGTTGCGCCTAATTTTAGGCAAAAAGAGGGTTTTTGTCCAGTTTTTCCCTGCCGTGTGTTGATATCTTCCCTGGACGGAAAGCGCTCATCATGATATGTTTTTGCCGCTTCTTCTCGACAGTGGGAAGAAGTTTTTATTGAGACCGTTCAGAAATAAAAGGAGGGGAAAGGAAACAAAACGGCTATGGCCAAACCGAAAACGATTCGGCGCGGAGTTACCATCAGTCCCGTTGAGTTCTACGCCATCATTTCGCTCGTCGTCATTTCCGTGTACCTGCTCGCGCCGCGAGCGGCGAGCGCGCTCGAGAATCTCGTCCCCCGGCAGCCGTCGGGAGCCGAGCTCACTCTCGGCATCCAAGCGATGCAAAACAAAACCGTCCCCTACGGCACCTTCCCGGTCGCCGAAGAGGGGAGTCCGAACCGCATCATGAAGGTGCCGGTGACGGCGTATTCGAGCGAGGTCGGCCAAACCGACTCGACCCCGTTCACGACCGCGTCCGGGACCACGGTCCGCGACGGCGTGGTGGCCGCCAACTTCCTGCCGATCGGGACGCACGTGAAGTTTCCCGATCTGTACGGCGAGAAGGTGTTCGTGGTCGAGGACCGCATGAACGCCCGCTACTGGAAGCACATGGACATCTGGATGCCGGAAACGTCCGAAGCAAAAAACTTCGGCCTGCAGTGGACGACCATCGAGGTTTTCTAGTAGCATGAGGCTGCTCGAGACAGAACTCGAGA
>CAZOPY010000050.1:0-6776 GCA_964581945.1 uncultured Gammaproteobacteria bacterium
GCTCTCTCGCTGTTTAAGATGGGGGTGCCCGAGGGACAGCGTCTTATCCGGCGGGTGCTCGACGGAGACGATCTGGAGGCGATCAAGCGCATTCGTCTGATCGCAAGCAAGCACGTCATGGATGGAAAGGCCGCGAGCATCCTGCAGGAAGCGATCGAGCAGTCCGCGCTGCAGTATCCGAACGACGCTCCGAGTTCGGAACGCCTGGATCGGCCGCTTGGCCTCATCCCGGTTCCCTGCCTCCACGAACTGGAGAAAATCTACCTGAAAACGTCGGAACATCAAGAGTTAGCCAAAATTCACCACGCATTGGAGCTGGAGCAAGCGCCGAAGGAGGCGCACGGAACGGTGCTGTTGATCGAACCGGATTCCGGACTGCGACGGCTCTATACGATCGCCCTGCTCGCACACGGGTATCTGATCCACGACGCGGGCGAATTGCCGGGCGGCACGCGCGTCCCGAAAGAAGATATCGTCGTGGACGACGCCGGCGGCACGAAACTGGTCGAGCTCACAACGATGCCGAAAGAATTAGCACGCAAACTCGTGCGCATCGTCGGACGCCAACATCTTCCAAACGAAAAAGATGTCGCAGAGGTCGAGCATGCGGAAGGGATCGTGTTCCGCCATCACTTCGCGCCGAGCGAACTCGTCGCGCAAGTGGGCAAACGTCTGCACCCGCACGCTTGACAAAAAAAATTTTCATTGTGAAATTCTCCGCATGCGCTATACTAGAGGCAACGTCGGTTGATGCGCGTCCTGTCAATCGCGGAGGATCTTAACTCACACACAGGAACGATCCGTTCCTCCAAAAAACATTTTATGATCAAGGCAGGTCGCACACGCGGCAAGAAGATGGCTCGCGTTGGCAAAGCAAAGATGGCAAAGAAAACCACGATGAAGCGCGCGGGGGTTGGCAAGAAAGCGATGAAGACGACGATGAAGCGCGCCCGCACCTAACCACACTTACTCATCGGCATTTGGCCGTTAACCTGATGCGTGGCTGCGACGCGGCAGCGACTCGCATCACCTATTCGTATGGCAATGAGGAAACGCGCCGCCAAGCGCAAAGCGGGCAAGAAGTCCGCCAAGAAGAGCATGCGCAAGGGCACGCGCATGGCCGCCCGCAAGGGTCGCCGTGTCGTGAAGCGCAGCGCGCACCGCAAGGGGCGCAAGGCCCGCAGCCGGTAATCATCGGCCCCGAACATCCCCGCAAAACGGGGATGTTTTATTCAAAAGAAAAGCCCCGGCCGATCAGGCGGCGGGGCGGATGTGCATGACCTGCTCCTGGAACGTGTCCAAGGACATGCCGGTCAGGCGTTCGAAGATCTCGAGGTAGAGGCGCGTGGTCTCGGCGATGACGTCGGGCGGGACGGTCAGGTTGTGGACCCAGGCGACGTCGTCGGGATTCTCGGGCTTGCGGCTCTGGATGCCGAGCGGCCGTCCCCAGTTGCGGACGAACTGCTTGTCGTAGGAACGCGGCTCACGCCCGTGCGCGTGCGCATCGCGCCATTCGTCCGCGTCCCAGAAGCGAGACGAATCCGGAGTGAACGCTTCGTCGGCCAGGATGAGCGGTTCGCCGAGGTTCAGATCGCGGCCGAACTCGAGCTTCGTGTCCGCGAGGATGATCCCGCGGCTCTCGGCCCAGTTGGCGGCCATGTCGTAGCACAGCTCGGCCATCTGAACGAGCTCGGGCTCCTGCGCGTTGACGAGCGACACGTCGAGCGGCTGATCGTGGCCGATCTCCGCCTTCGTCGTCGGGGTGAAGATCGGACGGTCGAGCTTCGAGCCGACCGTGAGGCCGGGCGGAAGCACGTGGCCGCAGACGGCCTGCCCCTGCTCGTACGCCGCGAGCGCGGAGCCGGCAAGGTAGCGGCGCATGACCGCCTCCACCTTGACCGGGCCGTCGTGACGAATCACCTCAAGCATGTCGAGACGGCGGACGATCGTGGCGCGCGCCTGCAGGTCCGCGTTCCCGCGCAGCTCCGGGGGAAGGTACGCGTCAATCCCGGCGCCGAAGGCGACGAGATCGTGCGGAATCCCGACGAGCACCTGCGTGCGCATGAACACGTTCGCGGCGTTCAGGACCTCGCCCTTCCTCGGAACCTCCGGCGGAAGCACGTGGTCGTAGATCGAGATGCGGTTGGATGCGCGCGGGAGCAGAAGCTCCGCGCGGTGCGGAACCTCGTAGGTGTCTCGCACCTTTCCCTGACCGAGCAGGCGCAGACCGCGAACGCGGCCGATCGAAGCAACGGCGGCCGGGAGCGTGGCCATGGGTCCTCCTTCGTGGCAGTAGCCGGTCGCATCGTACGCGACCGGACGGAAAAGTCAATCGTCTGGGCTCACTTCGCAATTACCGAAGTCGGGCCCGAGCGGTGGAAGTACCAGTTTCCGAACGCGTCCGCAAAACTCACTCCATCGACGCGCACATCGTAGAACCGCGGGATGGCCAGCGCGGTATGCATCTGAATGTCCGGGCTAAACACTCCATCAAGGGTGGAGAGCGAATCAAGCAGGCGCGGACGGTAGGTGTTCTGGTAATACGTTTTCTGGCCGGGTGAACTGAGCGATTCGAGTCCGACCAAGCGGAACAAGACCGGATCGCGCTGGTCTCGATAGACGAAAAACGGGGTGGACAGATAGGGGGCGAGCGTTTCCGTGACCGCGCAGGCCGCCCCGTCCGGGTGCGCGGCCATACAGGTGTCGTCGAGGTGCACGTCGCGAAACGGATTCACGTCATCCAGATACAGGTTCGTGTCGGCTTCGTAGAGCACGGTCGGCGGACCAAACGGCTCGACAGCGAATTTCCAGATGCTGTCCAGGATCCCGGACACCTTGGCGTTGGGAAGCAAACTGGCGACGCGGTCGAGATTCTGTTCCGCGCCGGCCGCTCCCGCCGAGCTGCCGCCGAAAATCACCTCGGTAGCCTGGCTTAAATTCGTCGATGTCTCGGTTTCGTTTTTCAGATCGTCGATCACCGCGCCGACAATGTTGTAACCATGGAATTGCCAGTTCATCGATGTCCCCGACACTTCGTCGTCGCCGACCCAGCCGTCCGAACTGCAATAATGGAGGACGACCTGGTTCCAATCGTAGAAATCGGGATTGTTGACAGCGTCGGGAGAAAAAATGCCGTCCACGACCCTTGTTTCTGGCTCGCCGACGGAGGTGGTCAACTCACGGTCGCTCACGCGTCTCTCCTCACACCCGTCGACCGAGGAACAGGAACCGCCGCCCTGAAGAAAGACGATCCACTTGGTCGAGGCAGACGCATCCGTAGCCGGCCGAAAATAATAGATCGCCGGTGAGCCGTCGTTGCAGACCGCCTGGCGGTTCACCGCGTCAATGACCTCGTGTCGCGTGAGCCCGCCCGCGACCGGAAGCGAAAAAGATCCGCCGAAACGCTGCCCAAACAGCAACGCCGCGCCGATTAAACAGGCCGCCGTCAACACCCCGCCAATCGCGAGCATAAACATCCGCTGAGAGGAATACATAGAAACAATAAGTGAATTATTCTATACTACGTCCGTTCGCCTCTTTCGTGAAATGCTATGGGTCAACCGCGTCGCCGTATCCCGAGAAACGTTTTAGTGGTCGCGTTCGTCGCGCTCGCCTCCGGATTCGGACAGGATTTGATCACGCCGGTCTTGCCGGCGTATCTTGCGCTCGTCGGAGTGAGCCATGCGGGCATCGGACTCATCGACGGACTGCTTCAGGGATCGACGAGCCTGTTCCGGTTCGTGTCCGGGATCCTGTCGGACCGTTTTCACAACCGCAAAGGGTTCGTATTTTTGGGTTACGCGCTTTCATCCGTTTCGCGGCCGCTGTTGGCAATCGCAAACACGTTCGGACTCGTGGCGTTGCTGCGCTTCATTGACGGGACCGGCAAGGGGATGAAAGACGCGCCACGCGATGCATTGGTCGCGGATTCGTCGAGCCAAGCGATCCTTGGGCGCGCGTTCGGATTTCACCGGCTGGTCGACACCTCCGGCTCCGTGTTCGGACCGCTCACCGCCGGCGCGCTCTTGCTCGCGCTCTCCCCGACACTCGCGTCCTATCGGCTCATCTTCGCGCTCGCCGCGATCCCCGGCGCGATCGCGCTTACGCTCATCTGGTTCGGCGTCCGGGAACCGAAACAACAACCAACGAAACACGTGCGCTCCATTTCCAAACCTCTCCCGTTTACGTTCTGGATGTTCACGGCCGCGACTACGCTCGCGATGCTCGCAAAAATAAATGACTCGCTTTTTCTCATCCGCACGCAAGAACTCGGCGTCCCCTCGAGCTGGATTCCGATCGTCTTTGCCGGTTTCACGCTCGTCTATGCCCTGCTCTCCTATCCAATCGGCATCTGGAGCGATCGGATCGGACGCCTCCCCATGCTCGCCGCCGGTTGGATCACGCTGACGCTCGTTGAACTCGGTTTCGCGGCCGCACCATCCTTGCCGGCGACGCTCGTCCTCTTGGTTTTTTACGGCGTGTACTACGCGTTCACCGAGGGGTCGGGCCGCGCCCTCATCGCCGATCTGGTCCCGGCGGAAAGCCGCGGGAGCGCCTACGCCATCTTTTACACGAGCGTCGGCGTCGCCACGGTCGTCGGCGGATTCTCGCTCGGAAACATTTGGGACACGATTTCCCCGACCACCGCCTTTCTTGTTTCCGCCGGCGGGTCATTTCTGAGTTTCCTGCTCCTGCTTGCACTTCTTCGCCGGCGCACATAAGATGGCCGAACTTCCACCCGCTTGGGGTCGAAGAGGGGGAGCCATGTGCGCCATTTTTGGAGTGATCGGTGTTGACGACGCCGGCCGGGTCGCGGTCAGCGCCCTCGGAACGGTCCAGCATCGCGGCCAGTCCGCGGCCGGCGTGTCGACGATCGACAAGGGCCGGCTGTACACCCACAAGGGGGCGGGCCTGGTCGCCGAAGTGTTCAACAAGAAGCTGGACCTCGACCGCGCGCTCCCCGGGAACGCCGCGATCGGACAGGTCCGCTATCCGACTACGGGCGAGGAGGATCTCGAGGAGAACTTCCAGCCGCTCGTCGATCGCGGAAGAAAGACCGCGGTCGCCCACAACGGTAACCTGATCAACTTTCTCGAGCGCAGGGCCGCCCTGATGGCTGACGGCGCTACCTTCAACGGCACGAGCGACACGGAGCTGTTCCTTCCCGAGCTCGCCCGGACGAACCCCACGGAGGCGTGGACGGATCGGCTGTCGCAGGTGTTCGCGCGGGTGCACGGAGCCTACTCCCTGCTTCTGCTGACCGAGAACGGACTGACCGCCGCGGTCGATCCGTACAACTTCCGTCCGCTGTGCTACGGCCGGTATCGCGGCGGCTACGTGTTCGCTTCGGAGACGGTCGCGCTCGACTACCTCGGGGCGACCGACGTCCGGCACATCGACGGAGGCGAGATCGTCGAGGTGACGCACGACGGCACGCTCACGACCACGCGGTTCGCGGACGCGCCCGTCCGCCGGCGCTGCCGGTTCGAGGAGATCTACTTCGCCCGTCCGAGCTCGGCCACGTTCGGCGAACCGACGAGTCCGAAGCGCCGGCACCTCGGCCGCCTGCTCGCGGAGCGGTTCCCGATCGAGGGACAGAACGTCGTCGTCTGCCCGGTTCCCGACTCGGGCCGCGCCGTCGCGCACGCCTACGCGCACACGCTCGCGCTCCCGATCGTGATCGGGCTCGACAAGAACCGCTACGGCGGCCGCACGTTCATCGTTCCCGGCCAGGGAGCGCGCGAACTGGCCGTGCGCATGAAGTTCAACGTGGACGCGGAGGAGGTGCGCGGCAAGGTCGTCGTGCTCATCGACGACTCGCTGGTCCGCGGCACCACGATGATGGAGCTCGTGCACCTCATGTTCGCCGCCGGCGCGCTCGAGGTTCACGTGCTGATCGGTTCCGAGCCGGTCACGCATCCGTGCCACTACGGCATCGACACGCCGAAGCGCGAGCACCTGATCGCGGCCGCCCTCTCGATCGAGGAAATCCGCGCCCGCATCCAGGCGACCTCGCTCAACTACCTCGCCCCCGAAGACCTCGATCAGGTCTTCGACCCGGCTCTCTGGTGCAACGCCTGCTTCAACGGCGTCTCGCCGACGTAAAAACATCCCCCGCCTCTTGCGAGAGCGGGGTTTTTATTTTTCTTACGGAAGCGAGAGAATGCCGACGAGTTCCGTGCGCGGAATGACGACGTCGATCGGGCCCGCCGCGTACGGAGCGATTTCGTACGGGTCGTAGTGCGTCGTGAGCGCATCGGGAGAGAGCGAGAAGGCGGCGTGGTCCGAGAGGAACGCGTCCGCGGTCGCGACGTCGGGCGAAGCGACGAACGCCTGGAATGCGGCGGCATCGTCGGGAAACAGATTGTCCGCGTTGTCTGCGAGGAGCGCGGTTTTTTCTTTCACTTCAAATGCGAGCACTTGATCGTTGGCGATCACATCCGCGAGCGCGAGCGACTTCCCTGTTTTTACGTCGAAGGTCAGATACGTTCCCGAACCGTTTGGGTGGGCGCCGCCCATGTACCAGCTGAATACGAGCGCGAGAGAGAAAATCCCGTCCTGATTCTGCGAAACCGCGTCCGTGATTTCCGCGTCCCATCCTACGGACGCGTCGCCGGCCTGATCGATGTACAACGCGAGGTCACGCGAGCAGTGATCCAGAAACGCCTGCGCCGCGCCTTCGACCGTGTCCCCCGCGTCGAAATCCGTGATGAGCGTTGCGACCTGCGCGACCACGGCCGCGCGCCCGGCGAGAGCTGGTTCGAGGAAGTGGCGTT
>CAZOPY010000051.1:0-6713 GCA_964581945.1 uncultured Gammaproteobacteria bacterium
TTCCGAACGAAACGGAGCATGGCGAGAATGGCGAGAGCGATGGCGATCAGAGCAAACGCGCTTCCCTCCGGGGTAACCCCTGTGTTCGGAAGGGTCGGCACGGCCGCCGCGACCACGACCGTGGCGATCGCGAAGTCTCGAACCGTGATCCCGTTTGCGGACCCTGTGGCCGTCGCGGTGTTGGTGGTTGTTGCCGTAAGGTTCGTGCTACAGGTGTACGTCCAGGTCTCCGTTGGATCGAGCAGCGAATCGCCGTTCGCATCCCCTGAGATGCGCGTCAGCGGGCTGCACCGGTCGTCCGTGAGCGTGACGCCGCTCAGCGCAACCGTTCCCGGATTCGTGATTTTTTCCGTGTACGTGACGTTCCCGCCTCCCGCGAGCAAGGTGAGCGGGCTCGGCACTTTGGTGACGTGAATGAGCGGCGGAACGATCGGCACGCCGACCACGACCGTGGCGCTCGCGATGTCCGTGGCGGAGAGGCCATTCGCCCACCCGGTCGCGACCACCGTGTTGGTGTGCGTCGCGGTGAGGGTCGCGGTGCAGGTGTAGGTCCACGTCTCACTCACATCCAGCAGGTTGTCGCCATCCGTATCACCCGATATGCGTGTGATCGGAGCGCAGGAATCGCCGACCATCGTGACGTTGCTCATCGCCACCGTGCCGATGTTTCGCGTCGTGTAGGTGTAGGTCACGGATCCGGGGCCGAGCGGCAGCGCCAACGGGTTCGGCACCTTCACCACATCAATGAGAGGCGGAACCGGCGGAACGACCACGGGCGCGCCGATATCGTTGTTGGTGATGATACAGAAGGTGTTTTCAGACGGTTCAAGGTAGATCAGACCCGAGCTGTCGCAATCGCCGGAAAACGTCTGTGCGTACTGCGCGTTGGACGTTTCACTCACCGTGTACGGAACGGCGTTGTTAGAGAAGGAAAAATTGTTGGTCTGTCCCGAGACCACGGCCACGCCGTTGATAAACAACGGGAAGTCTGAAATAACTCTCGTTCCGCCGTTGTCGTTCACGACCGTTTTGACGACGGTGATCGTGCCGGTATACGTACTCGATCCGCCGCCAGAGGGAGGCGCCGAGCAGGTCGGACCGGAAATGACGGTGCTGTCCGTGGACACGAGCGCGGTGCTGGCAAGAGCACGGCCGTCCAGGGTCGCCCCTGCCCCAAACGTCACGCTGGTCCCGGCCAGAATGTTTCCAACAACGGTACTGCCCACATCAATGGTCACACCACTCACCACACGCCACCAGACGTTGCACGCGAGCCCACCGCCTGAAAAGACAACATCCGCAGAGCTGCCAGTGACATTGAAGCTGCTTGCGGACTTGAAAATCCAGACATCAGAAGAGGTCCCGCTCAAGGTGAGTGTTCCGTTCGTCAGGGTGAATTGCGTGGCGCAGTAGACGCCAGGAGCCAGGCTGTCTCCCGCGAGTTCATGTATCCCGCCGTAGTCGAGGGTGCATCCCTGCCCGCGAAGATCGCTGAAAGCCGTGTCCCGGTCGCCCTGGGCCGTGAGCGCCGCCGCATCGCCGTCATGGACCGTGCCGCCGGTCATGGTCACGGTTCCGAAACCGGTCGTGTCGTTCGGCGGGGCGGCTCCTGGACTGATCCCGACGTCTCCGCTAATCGTCGTCGCTCCCGTATTCGTAACGGACGAACCGGCCAAAATCGAGTAGCTGGCCGCCGTCCCAAGGCTCGGCGAGGTTGCCGCAGAGGCCACCATCGGGCCTGCTAGTCCAAGTCCGATAAAGAGAGCCGCCGCTCCGCCCGCAAGCCAGTTAACGTTCCTCATAGACGCCACATGAAAGCTGTTAGCGGAAGAAACAGAATCTTCATCGCCAACGCAGCAAAATTATTTCCTGTATCATAGCATATTTTGGGTGGATGAACGGTGGATATCTTCTTCGAAACCATCCAAACGTACGGAATATGCTATGATGACCTTATTAGGTTCTTCGTAACCGGTTTATTATGGCGACGAGAAAACGATTTTGCGTAGAGTATCTGTTCGTCATCCCCCTTCTTTTTTCTTTCCCTTTCGCGACCCTGGCCGGTGGAGGGGCCCCAACCGAACTAAGCTCCGCGCCGTGCGCCACCTTCACAAAAACACTTCAACTTGGCATGACAGACCCGGAGGTCATCAGCCTACAGCAGCTCTTAAAACAGTTCCCCGACGTCTACCCGGAAGGATTGGTTACGGGCTATTTCGGATCATTGACGCGCGACGCGGTCATGCGTTTCCAGACGAAAGAAGGGATCGCGCCTGTGGGGATCGTCGGCCCAATCACACGAGCCGCCCTCAACGGGTTGTTGCCGGGGTGTGGTTCGGTTGTCCCGACCGCCGCGGTACCAGGCGCGCCGGAAATTCTCGGCACAGTTACCCTCACGGGCATCATTGGCCCGATCGGCGAAACGGGAGCGATCGGTCTCACCGGCATTACCGGATTGACCGGGCTTACAGGGCTGACCGGCGCGATTGGGATCACCGGACCTATCGGTCTTACTGGACCCGTTGGGATCACCGGTCTTACAGGAACCTCGGGTTCGACAGGAGCCAGGGGGACGATCGGGCTTACCGGCACGATCGGTCCGATCGGTGACAGTGGCGCTATTGGGCTCACGGGAATTACTGGTCTGACTGGGCTCACTGGTCCTATCGGCGTGACCGGACCGCTTGGCCTCACCGGCCCCATCGGGATCACCGGCCTCACCGGTCCGGTCGGTCCCGCCGGAGCCACAGGAGAGACCGGCGCAACAGGAGCAACGGGTGAAATCGGACTCACGGGGACGATCGGTCCTGTCGGTGACACGGGGGCCATCGGGCTTACCGGCATCACCGGGCTGACGGGACTGACGGGGCTCAGTGGTCCCATCGGTATCACGGGACCTATTGGACTCACCGGACCTGTCGGGATCACCGGGCTTGAAGGTCCAGCCGGCGCAACCGGTACGGTCGGCCTCACGGGTACGATCGGACCGATCGGCGAAACGGGAGCGATCGGCCTCACAGGAATTACCGGTCTGACCGGGCTCACCGGCCCCATTGGCATCACCGGACCGCTCGGGCTCACCGGCCCGATCGGCATCACGGGACTGACGGGACCTGCTGGCCCAGCGGGCGCGACAGGTGAAACCGGCGCTCCAGGCGCCACCGGCGAGCCGGGGACCCCTGGCGCAACGGGTGGGACAGGCGCGACCGGCGGAACAGGAGCGACAGGTGGGACGGGTGCTACAGGTCCGATGGGTCCTGAAGGTCCGATCGGCCCCGCCGGTCCGACTGGTCCGGAAGGTCCGCCTGGCCCGGCTGGTGAAACCGGACCGGCCGGCCCAGCGGCCACGATATCGTCTGCACAGTACGTTCAGTTGGGAGCCCAGCCGGCAACCGTTGGCCCGGGCCAGCCATTTACGTACGCAACGACCGTCCTTTCAACGACCGGCATCACGGCGGACACCGGCGTATTCAGTCCGCCGTTTACCGCGAGCGGAACCGTATTTACCCTGGAGAACGTCGGGCGATATGAAATCACCTACCAGATGGCCTATCCAACCGACGGAGGCGTTGTCCTGTACTTCGGCACATCGCTCGCGTCGATGGTGCCGTTACCGTATTCGATGATCGGAAAATCGCCGAACGGTGCCATCTTTGGAAGCGTGATCGTTGAAACCACGACACCAAATTCCGTCGTGAGCGTAAACGCCGCTGCGGGAAATGCCGCTGCGATCGACATCCCGCCAAACTCGAGTACGACAAACCAAAACGCCACGACCGTTTCCTTTAAACAGCTGTTTTAGAAGAAACATCCGGAACATCAAATAAAAATCGGCTCCCGTGAGCCGATTTTTGATTCTCATTGCACCGCCTGTCCGAACGCCTCGTCCGCCGTGTCCGCCTTCTCGTCTTCGATCGTGTGCTGGATGCGGCCGTCGATGTGGTTCGGCGGGGCGTACGTGGTGAAGATTTGAAGCGGGACGGTCCCGGTGTTCTTGAAGTTGTGTTGCGTTCCCGGCGTCACAACAACGACATCTCCCGGACCGATCGGGGTGGTCTTCCCGTCCAGGATCGCTTCGCCGGTTCCGGACAGGAAATACAATATCTGCTCGACGTGCGTATGCGTCTCCTGGCCCACCTCTCCGCCCGGCGGAATGCTCATGACGACCAGTTGGGACTTGGCCCCCGTGAACAGGACATGGCGGAAATCCGTGTTCTCAGCGGCGGCCTTCGTAATATTCGTTTGAAATGGCATAAGGTGAATTTCTGTTGAAGGCTTTGGGAGAAGAAATAGGGAAAAGACAGCCGCCGTAACTGCCGCCCCCGCAAGCACGCCTCCGCCTATTTTTATGACGTCCTTCACACTGACCTTAGCTCGTCGCCTTATGAATCGCTTTCTTTGCCTGAGAAACAGCCTTCGTGATGACACGCTTCCCTTTTGATGTCTCTCGCTTCGTGGTCCGCTCAATCGTTTTCCAATGTCCGTACAGCTCCTGACGAATTTCTTCGAGCGTCTTCAGGTCAATCTTCTTGGCCTTCTGGTAATTCACGAGCACGGCGTCCACGATCGCGTCGTACGCCTCTTCGTTGGCATCACTCAACCCCTGAAGACGTTTCATCACATCCTTCTCGGCCTTCATCACCCAGTCCTGCATCTTCACGCGCTGCTTCTTCCCGGTCTTCGTGGCGAAAAAATACACCCCGGCCGTGATCGCCGCCACGGCGGCGAGGACCGTCCCCAAATGCTTGGAGGATCGCTTTGCGTCAATCATAAAAAATATGCGTGAGTAACACCTTCAGTATACGCTTCCCTTTCGATTCGCGATACGCAACCAAATGATCACGTCTGTTTGATCGGCAGCTCGAACCAGAACGTGCTCCCCTTTCCTTCTTTCGATGCAAACCCGATCGTTCCTCCATGCTGCTTGATAAAATATTTTACGAGATAAAGTCCGAGACCGGAAGCGTCTGGAATCATCGCCGACGCGTTGCTGGCGCGATAGAAGCGAGTGAAGAGGCGCGTCTGTTCATCCAACGGCACCCCGATGCCGGTGTCGGAAAGCTCAAAACGCACGAGACCTTTCTTCTTGATCAACGACGCGGTCACGGTTCCCGTTGTGGGGGTGTAATTAACCGCGTTCAACATCAGCTTCTCAAACACGGAGCGGATCTTTTCCGCATCGGCAGACACGGCCGGAAGAGGCTTCTTCGGGGGGACGTAGGCGCAATGAACGCCGCGCGCCGTACAACGGCCTTTGAACGTGCCTATGACCGAGGCAAGCAGGCTCTCAAGAGAGACGTCGGATTTCTCTATCCGAATCCGTTCTTCGTCGATATCCATCGCCGTAAGCAGGTCTCCCACGCGATCGATAATCTCCACGTCCGCATCGTGGGTCATGCGGATGAATTCCTTCTGCTCCGGCTTCAACGCGCCAAGACTGTCCCCCATGAGCGCTTCCAGGTTCCATCGAATGGCGCTGAGCGGCGTACGGAACTGATGAGAGACGATCTGGATGAACTTGTTCTTGAGAACATCGGATTCCTTGATCCGCGCCTCGTTTTTCTTGCGTTCGGTAATGTCGCGTACGATTGCCACCGCAAGAAGCCGATTTTCTTCATTCGCCTGCGTCAAACTAATCTCTACCGGGAACGTCGATCCGTCCTTGCGTCGCTGTATCGTCTCAAAGATTATCGGCCTGCCCGTGGCCAATTCGGCCGCAATCTCGGCCGCCATGGCGTCGGTGATAGAGGGATTCGTTTCCCGAATGTTCATCTTGAGCAATTCCTCCCTAGTATAGCCAAGATGCTTCGTCACCGCGGCGTTTACGTCGACATATTGAAGGGTCTTCGCGTCGACCACTTCAATCCCCTCGCTGGATTGATCAAGGAGTGAGCGAAATCGCCGCAGCGAGGATTCCGTCTCCTTTTCCGCCGTGATGTCTTCTGAAAATCCAGCAAGACGATACGGCTTCCCGGCTTCGTTAAACACGGGATAGGTTCGGCTGCGAATCGACCGGATGGTTCCGTCTGGTCTCGTGATCTGAAAATCGGCAGATGCGGCTTTTCCAGCCAGCGTGTCGGCCATGGTTGTCGCAATCTTCTGGGTATCTTCCGCACTCATCCCTTTCATCCAAAGGCTTGCGTCCTTGTACACGTCTGCGACGGGAAAACCCCAAATGTCCTCAAACGCCGGACTTATATAAAAGATTTCGTACGTTTTTGGGTCGACCAGATAGAACACCTCCTTGATATTTTCCGTTATCTGACGGAATCGCCGTTCGCTCTCTTGAATGTCCCCGAGCAATTTTTTTCGATCACTCACATCCATCTCGACGCCGACGAATCCAGTGACCTCCGTTCCCTCTGTGATGACAGGAGAAATCCATATCTCCGCGGTGTACGGACTCCCATCCATGCGCGTTTGCGTGAGGTCGTCATGAAACACCTTTTTGTCGACGGCGACGGTCTGCCAAAGTCGATCAAAAAACTCCTTCGGCATCTCTCCTCCCCACTGCCGCAACGGCTTCCCAATCATCTCCCGGCGCGCATAGCCGGTGATCTTTTCGGCGGCGGGGTTCGCATACACAATTACCCCGTCTTTATCCGTAAAAATCAGGTGCACCGGGGAAAATTCCGCCGCAAAACGAAACTGGTCCGGGGCGAAGGACACATCTTCCGGCGATGGCAAAGGAACGGATTTCTTGTTCATATCCA
>CAZOPY010000052.1:0-6667 GCA_964581945.1 uncultured Gammaproteobacteria bacterium
CGCTGAAGAAAACATGAGCGCAAGATATATCCATGTTGATCCGAAAGAAAAGAGCGCTTATTCCGTCGTGCTCACCTACAAGGGAGAAAAAACCATTCTGGCAGCGCAAACACACCACGCTTACCGTTTCCCGAAAGGGATCAAATCAAAGTGGCTGTACATGGGCGAACTCGGCGGCGGGTATGAAAATCTGTACCGATCCGTCACCTCGTTCGTCCGAAAACACGGGCCGTACCTTGGATTCAATCCGGGTGCCATCCAGATTCAAGAAAAGAAGCGTTTTCTGTTTGAGCTCATCAAGCAAACGTACGTTCTATTCGTGAACCTTGAGGAGGCGCAGGCCATCACCGGCGAAGCGACGGGAGAAGTGCATCGGCTTGTGACCTCGCTCTGGAAACTCGGCGCACGCATGGTCGTCATCACGGACGGAAAAAACGGCTCGTACTGCTTCACCGGATCGGAAACGCATTTTTGCCCGATTTATCCCGGCCGGCTCATCAACGCTACCGGCGCGGGCGATGCCTTCGCCACCGGGTTCATGAGCGCCCTCATGAACGGACAGCTCCACGACGAGGCGCTGCGCTGGGGCGCGGTCAATGCCGCCTCTGTCGTCGGAAAAATCGGTCCGACGACGGGCCTGCTCTCGACCGGGCAGGTTCGCGACCGATTGCGCAAACATCCTAAATTCCAAACCAAGACGATCTAACCTATGCTCACGACCCTCGCCAAGGTGCTCGCCCGGGCGCACCGCGGGCATTACGCCGTCGGCGCGTTCAACGTCAACAACCTGGAGATCATCCAAGCGGTCATGGCCGCGGCTGAAACGGAACGCGCGCCGGTCATCTTGCAAACAAGCGAGGGAGCGATCGAATACGCAGGCATGGATGAACTCGCTGCGCTCGCGCACCTTGCCGCGAAAAAATCCAAGCGCCCGGTCGTGTTCCACCTGGACCACGGAAAAAACGAGGCGCTCGTTGTGAAAGCGATCAAAAGCGGCTTGTATACCAGCGTCATGTTTGACGGGTCTTCCCTGCCGTTTGAGCAGAACGTGCGACACACCAAGGCGATCGTGAAGATGGCCCATGCGCGCGGCGTCTCCGTCGAGGCCGAGCTCGGGGCGATCGCCGGCATCGAAGATTTCGTCTCCGTGGCCGAGCAGGATGCGCACCTCACGAACCCGACGCAAGCCGCCGCCTTTGTGAAACAAACCGGATGCGACGCGCTCGCGATCGCCATCGGCACGAGCCACGGCGCGTACAAGTTCAAGGGGAGTTCGACGCTCGACATTCCGCGATTGCAAAAAATTGCGAAGGCCGTCCGCGTCCCGCTCGTCTTACACGGGGCAAGCGGCGTCCCGACCGCGATTAAAGCGCTTTGCACGAAATACGGCTGCGACATCAAGGACGCAAAGGGGGTGTCCGACCGGGCCATCTCGCAGGCCGTTACGCACGGGATCAACAAGGTGAACATCGACACGGACCTGCGCATCGCGTTCGACGCCGGGGTCAGAAAATTCCTGGCCGAGAACCCGCGCGTGATCGATCCGCGCAAAATCCTCGGACCGGCCAAAGAGCTCATCACGAAAGTCGTTCGCCAAAAAATGCAGCTGCTTGGCTGCAGCGGAAAAGGATAACGTATGCACGATGTCATCACGATCGGGGCTGGGACGCGGGATGTTTTTCTCATTTCGGACCAGTTCAAGTTTTTGGAATCAAGTACGTTCGAGACCGGCATCGGCGAATGCGTGGCGCTCGGGACGAAAATCGATCTCGACCGCATCGTGCACACGACCGGCGGCGGGGCGACGAACGCGGCGGTCACCTTCGCGCGTCTCGGGTTCAAGACCGCCGTCGTGTGCCGGGTCGGCGAGGATAGCGCCGGGCGCGATCTCATCATCGATCTGCACCGGGAAAACATCGACACGACGCTCATTCGACGAGTCGCGAAGGGCGAGACCGGCTATTCCACCCTGCTCACAGCCTCGACCGGCGAACGCACGGTGCTCGTGTACCGCGGCGTGTCCGCCGGCTTCCGGAGCCAGGACATCCCGTTTGACGAATGCCGGGCCGACTGGATCTATCTGACCTCGCTCGCGGGAAACATTGCGCTCTGCCGCCTCATCGCACGGCAGGCAAAGCGATGCAAAGCCGAACTCGCCTGGAACCCCGGACGCGCGGAAATCGAGAAGGGGCTGACGCGCATCCGACCGATTCTTTCGCACGTGCGCGTGCTCATGGTGAACCGCGAAGAAGCGGAGAAACTGACAAAACAGAAAAATATTCCATCCGTGTTCAAATTGCTTGCGACGCGGGGGAACATTGTCGTCATCACGGACGGGGCGTATGGCGCGTATGCGCACCAAGATGGCAAAACCTGGTTTGCCGCCACGCGCGGGGTGAAACCCGTGTCGCAGACCGGCGCCGGCGATGCGTTCGGATCCGCGTTTGTCGCGAGCTACTCCAAAAAACCGGACATGAAAACAGCGCTCGCGATCGCGACCTTGAACGCGGAATCGGTCATCCTGGAGGTTGGCGCAAAGGCGGGTATCCTCCGAGCCTGGCCGAAGCCGGCGCTCGTGAAGCAGATTTCGATTAAAGCCGTTCATTGACCTTTGTATGCCCACGCGTATTTTCGTCACCCGCGACCTTCCGGACGAAGGGATTAAAATGCTCCGCAAGCAAAAAGGGGTGACGCTCGACATCTACCCTTCCGACGACCTGATCCCGCGCAAAGAACTGCTTCGACGGGTGAAGGGAGCGGACATTCTTCTTTCCCTCCTCACGGAGAAGATCGACGCGGAGGTGTTCGAGGCCGCCGGTTCGCAGCTTCGCATGATTGCGAACTATGCCGTTGGGTTCGACAACATTGATCTGACAGAGGCGAAGAAGCGCGGGATCATGGTGACCAACACGCCGGGCGACGAGGTGGCGGAAACGGTCGCGGAACACGCGATCGCGCTCATCTTCGCACTCGCGCACCGCATCCACGAGGCGGACGCGTTCATGCGTGCGGGCAAATACCATGGCTGGGGGCCGAAAATGCTGCTCGGGACCGACGTGGTCGGCAAGACGCTCGGGGTGGTCGGCACCGGCAAGATCGGGATGCACATCATTCAACGGTTGGCGGAAGGGTTCGGGGTGACGATCCTCTACACGGACATGAAACGCAACCGCGATCTCGAACGCATTCATCGCGCGAAATTCGTGAAACTCCCGGAGCTCCTCAAAAAATCCGACTTCGTCGCGCTGCATGTTCCTCTCATGCCCTCGACCCATCACTTGATCGGCGCGGCGCAATTGAAGCAGATGAAAAAGACGGCGTACCTCATCAACACGGCGCGCGGACCGGTCGTCGATACGCACGCGCTCGTCATGGCGCTCAAGGCGAAACGGATCGCCGGCGCCGGCCTCGACGTGCCGGAATTCGAGCCGAGTTTCACCGACAACGCCGCTGACGCCGCCTTTCTCCGAAAATCCTGGAATGTACTGCTGACCCCGCACACCGCCTCGGCCACCATCGAAACGCGCCAAGCGATGTCGCGCCGGGTCGCGGAAAACATCATCGCGTACCTGGAAGGCAAAACGCCGCCAAACGCGGTAAAATAAAAGGAGCTCGCTAGAGCTCCGAAGCGATCGCGCGGACACCGATGTCCGTGCGATATTGTTTTCCGTCGAACGCGATGCGACGCACCGCTTCGTACGCGGCCTCGCGGGCGCGCTCGAGCGTGTCGCCGACGGCGCTGACGCCGAGCACACGGCCGCCGTTCGTGACGAGCTGGCCGTCCTTGACCGCCGTGCCCGCGTGGAACACGACCACACCCGGAACCTGCTCGGCCTCCTCGATCCCGTAGATCGGCTTGCCTTTCGCGTACGGGCCCGGGTAGCCGCCGGAGGCGAGCACGACCGTGACCGCGAACCCCGGACGCCAGTGGAGCGTCTGGGCGGACAGCGTCCCGTCGACGCAGGAGAGGAACAGCTCGTACAGGTCGCTCTCGAGCAGCCGCATGTACGACTGCGTCTCGGGGTCGCCGAAGCGCGCGTTGTACTCGAGCACCTTCGGCCCGTCGGCGGTCAGCATGATCCCGGGGAACAGGCAGCCGACGAACGGATCGCCGTCGAGCGCGAGCGTCCGAAGCGCCGGGGCGACGATCCGATGGTTCAGATCGCTTCGATCGTCGATCCTGACGCTCACGAGCGGCGCCACGCTCCCCATCCCGCCCGTGTTCGGACCGCGATCGCCGTCGAAGGCGCGCTTGTGATCCTGGGCGGCCGGGAACAGAAGGTGCGTACGCCCGTCCGAGAGCGCGTGCACCGAGCACTCGTCGCCCTCGAGGAAGTCCTCGACGACGATCTCGCGCCCGGCGTCGCCGTGGATCCGCTCGACCATGATCGCGTCGATCGCGGCCTCGGCCTCGTCGGAGGTCTGGCACGGGTAGGCGCCCTTGCCGAGCGCCAGTCCGCTCGCCTTGACGACGATCGGCCCGCCGCGCGAACGGACGTAGCGGCGCGCATCGATCGCATGATCGAAGACGCGGAACGCCGCGGTCGGGATCCCGGCCTCGATCATCAGGCGCTTGGCGAAGGCCTTGTTGGCCTCGATCCGCGCGGCTCCCTGCGTCGGTCCGAAGACGCGCAGGTTGCGCACGCGAAACGCGTCGACGACGCCGCGCGCCAGCGCATCGTCCGGCCCGACGACCGTCAGGTCGACCTTGTCCTTCTCCGCCGACCGGGCGAGCTCCTCGAGGTCGGTCGAGCCGGTAACCGGCATGATCGACACCTTGCCCACCCGCGGCGACTGCCCGAGCTTCCAGGCGAGCGCAGCCTCCCGTCCGCCGCCGCCAAGGACACGCACATGATCTTCCATGGACCCTCCCGGCCGGGAGCTTAGCGCACAAACAAAAAAACGGGAATAGCCCGTTAGAAATCCTTACAAAGATGTTTTCGCACTCCAATAATACTCGCGCAGCGAGGAAAATTGCTCGCCGCGAACGGCGAAAATCGCCACCTCGGTCAGATCGATGCGCATCTGGCGCTCGAGATCGGTAAAGGTCGCCTTCCATTCGGCAATGACGGTGTCGCCGTCCACCCAGAGATTGAGCAGGTTGAACGTGATGTCAGTTTGATTGTTCAGGACCTTGGTCTGCCAATACTTCCGGATCCCGTCGTGGCCGCGGACCTCTTTTTCGCGCGGATCGAAATAGGTCGCGTCCGGAGTGAACACGGTCAAAATCTTTTCAAGGTCGCGCTCCATCCAGGCTTCGCCGTAGACGGTCACGAGCGCCTTCGCCTGATCTTTTGTCATAAAAATGGTGGACCGTGTCGGATTTGAACCGACGACCCCCTGCTTGCAAAGCAGGTGCTCTACCAACTGAGCTAACGGCCCCTGGCGAAGGGAGAATACGCGATTAGGGGCTCTGCGTCAATGAAAAAGCGGCGGGAAGTTACTCCGCCGCGGCGTCGGGATCGTCTTCGTTGGGTGATGCCGGCAGGCCGAGATCCTCGGCGAGTCGCGCGCGAGCCGCGGAGTCGAACAGGAGCGGGTCGCGCGCCTCGTACATCTGGCGGTCCGGGATCGTCTCCGGCCGCAGGACCCCGCACGCGGCCGTGCGCCAGGTGTCCTTGCAGGTGTGCACGGCCCGGTCGGCGCGATTGATGCTCCCGTTGTAGCCGGCGGCCATGAGGAGCTGCATCGCCCAGGGACGTTTCTCGAGGAAGTGTCGGTGCTCCGCGTCAGAGCGCTTGAAGAGCGGTCGCCATTCCTCGTCGGTATGCGCGAAGGCGAAGCGGACGGCCGAGGCGTGATTCGTTGCCCCGGTGACGAAGTCCTCGGGAAGATCGGCCGCTGGATAGCGCGTCCGGATCTTCTTGTAGATGCTCGTCGCCTGCAGGGGGCCGCGCCCATTCGCGCTGCTCACCCGCCAGTCGAAGGCGTGTTCGCGATGGATGCCGTAGTACACGAGCACGGCTTGGAGCTCGCGCAGACGCTTGGCTTCGGACCCTCCCGGCGCGAACGCGGCGACGTTGCCGATGTTCTCGATGATCCCGAGGAGGAAGATATGCTCGGGCGGCACCACGTCCGACACGAGCTGTCCTTTGAAGAACTGCGAAGCGACCTCACGCTTCGCCATGTCCGCTTTGCCGTCTTCCACCGTCCGCCACCAATACTCGAGTCCTGCCTGGCGGAGTTCCGGCAGATTCAGTTCGTCCGTGAACGGGGTGAACACGGCGGCTTCGGTGTTCTGCCTGTCCGTCTTGATCACCGTGCGGATGGCGAGCACGATCTGCCCGTCCGGATGAATGATGTCGAGAATCGGGTTCGTCCCGCACGCGCGTTCGTACCCGCGTTGCGTCGACACCCTCACCTCGTACCCCGGCGGGTTCGACGGCTGACCTTCATACGCGTCCACGATCGTGATCGCTTCGGACGCGTCCGTGACCGCGAGCCGATAGTCGCACAGACACTGCTTCTCGCCGTCGAAACGGCCGCCGCAGGACTCAACGTCCAGATGCGTGCCGCGCAGAAGCGCTTGCGCCTTCGGGATGAGCGAGACCACGTCCGCCGGAACCCACGCGAGTCGCTCGGGCCCGGGAGGCGCGAGCGGCACCGGCGAGCGCGTCGCGTCCGGAATCGGCGGCGACTCCGCGACCGGGGTCGGCATGTCCGCGAC
>CAZOPY010000053.1:0-6580 GCA_964581945.1 uncultured Gammaproteobacteria bacterium
GATCAAAAAATCTCTGACCAATCGTTCTCCCCGACCCGCTCGGCGCTCGCCCTCGAGCTGAAACTGCCGGAAAAACTGGTTGCCTCGCAGACGATCCCGGGAACGATCACCTACACGAACACCGGCGGCATTGATTTCCCCGAACTTGCCATCGAACCGCAATGGCCGACCGGGTTCCATTTCGTGTCGAGCTCCGTTCCGCTCACGGACGGCGCCTGGCGCGTGCCGGCGATCAAAGCCGGCGAACAGGGCCAGGTTGATTTTACCGGGACGCTCGCGCCAGACGGCACGACCGCCGTGTTTCAGTTCTCGCCCTCGTTCACCTTCGCCGATGCGCGGTATCATCAGGAAACCTTGCGGCAAGAGGTCGCCGTTGTCCCGCCGCAGGTTGCGGTCAGTCACAGCGTGGACGCCACAAGCGTCAAACCCGGAGGGACCGTGCTCGCGCACGTGCATTATCAAAACACGGGCGACACGGCCGTCACGGGCCTCGTCGTCACGCTCGATGCGCAAAGTCCGTTCGTCAAAACGGTTTCAAGCGTTACCATCGGCACCCTCGCCGCCGGCGCGTCCGGCGACGCGGACGTCACGGTCAGCCTGCGCAGTTCGATTCAACAGAGCGAAACGAGCGTCTACGAAAATCTGAACCTCGTAAGCCGCGCGCAGGCAAGCTACGACATCGGTGAGGCGGGAAAAACACAAACCGTTACGGTCATGGGTTCGCCGATCGAAACGCCGATCACCACCCCGGTCATCTTGAGTTCGTTCGGCCGCTACGCCTCGGAGTCCGGCGATCAGCTCGGCCGCGGACCGCTCCCGCCAACCGTGGGCGAGGAAACAAAGTATTGGATGTTCTGGAACGTCAGTGGAACGATCGACGCGCTCAACAACGTGACGATCACCGGACATCTGCCGAGCGGGGTCACGTTCGCCGCGCCAGGCCCGGTTTCGCAAGGCGAACCCGTGAGCTTTGATCCGAATACGAACACCGTCACCTGGACCGCCGCGCAACTCAACGCAACCTTTGCCCCGGGATCCAAAATCGTCGGCATCGCGTTCGAAGTGTCGATCACGCCGACCGCCGACGAGGTCGGTATTTCGCCCACCCTGCTTACAAACGTCACGCTGACCGCGACCGACGCGCGCACAGGAGCGATCGTCACCGCCGCCGGCTCCGCCGTAACCACCAACCTCCCGAACGACGCCTTGGCCGCCGGTCTAAGTAAAGTCACCTTCTAACCCAACAAGAAGGTCCGAGGCCGCCCCAAAAAACGGCTTCGTCCCCTTGAGCATCCCGAGGCAATCACGAACCAGTGGACCGATTACAACAACCAAGGAGAAACGCAAACGATGGCTCCCTGGAGCGAAGTGGGGACGAAACGGCTTTTTGGGGCGGTCTCAGACCTTCACGTAGAGCCGCACGTTCCCCGCCTCACGAGCCGGCTTCCAGCTCGGAAACACAAACGCATTCGACACAACACGGGCCCCCGACGGAAGCTCGGCAAGTAATTTCTGCTCAAGGCGTTTCATTGTAGGCGGAAGTTGATAGAGAAAAACGACAGAGTATCCGCTCACGTCCGTCTTCCACAAATTCTCACAAACGAACTGGACGCGCGCGTCCAGCCCGCCCGAACGACCGGCGTCGTCCGGTCGGGCGGGTTTTTTCGCGGTCAGCTTTTCATTGCACTGGCGAACCAATTGCGGATCGATGTCGCACCCGACCGCGCGCCTCGCTCCCGCCTCCGCTGCCGCGAACACCAGCCGTCCGTCGCCGCACCCAAGATCCATGATCGTGTCCTCCGGCGTGATCGCGGAGAGCTCGATCATGGTGCGTACCCGATCCTCATCGCTTGGGACGTACGGCCCGCCCCCGTGGATGAACGTGCGAATCAGTCGCCAGGTGTAATGGCCGGTGACGAACAAAATCACGATGGCAACGGCGAGATACAGCAGCAAAAATGCGGTGAGGGCATCCATATGGTATCGTGTCAGCGTATGAAACAGACCGTCCCAGGCAAGATCCTACGCGCCTACGACCTCGGCCGTGTGAGCCGCATCTCGGTCGTGAGCTCAGGTTTGATCCACCAAACATACAAGATCGTCGCGCAAAAGGGAACGTTTATTTTGCAACGCCTCCACCCCGTCCTCGCCACCAAAGAGATCGCGAGCGACTTTTTTGCTGTCACGACCCACCTGGCCCAGGAAGGATTCCCGGCGCCGCACTGCGTCCTGACCAAGACCGGCCTCGTGCTCGCACACGACGGGAAACACTCCTGGCGCATGCAGACGTTCATTCCGGGCGTGACGCACCGCCGCCTCGCCTCGCCCAAAGAAGCGCGCGAGGTCGGCGCGATGTATGCGCAGCTCCATCGAGCGCTCGACACCATGAGCTACCGATTCAAATCAAAACTCAAACTCCACGAGACGGAAAAAATTTATCGTCTCCTTGCCAAAACGGCCCGCGCGTATCGATCGAAACCGCATGCGCATGCGGTCAAGCCCGAGATCGATTTTCTCCTGCGCGAACTTCCCCGCTATTTTCTGCCAAGCGACCTCCCAAAACGCGTCATCCACGGCGATCCCAAAACGTCGAACATTCTGTTTGATACGCACGGGCACGCCAAGGCAGTGGTCGACCTCGCCACCTGCAACCAACACACCGTTCTGGTCGACATCGGCGACGCCTTGCGTTCCTGGTGCATGAAAAAAGGCGAAGACGAACATCCGACCTTCCGTCTCGATCTGTTCCGCGCGGCCTGGGCAGGCTATGCGCGCAAGGCCGATTTCTTGACCGCCCGCGAGCGCCGGCTCGTCCCGCGAGCCGTTCAATGCATCACGCTCGAACTTGCCGCACGGTTCCTGACCGATTATTTCACGGATGATTACTTTGGCTGGGATCCGAAGCGTTATGCATCGCGCCGCGAGCATAATCTTGCGCGCACCCGCGGCCAGATCGGCCTGTTTCAGGACATCCGCAGGCAGCTTCCCGCCATGAAAAAAGCGGTTTCCGACGCCCATTGACAAAAACCCGATTTTGCGCTAAGATATGCCGTTCATAACAATGGCATATGCGTATCGCCATGATCGGCCAAAAAGGGGTTCCGGCCCGCTCCGGCGGCGTGGAAAAGCACGTCGATGAGCTTTCCCGTCGGCTCGGAAAACAGGGACACGACGTCCTGGTGTTTTGCCGTGCGTGGTATTGCCCGGCGTCTGCCCCGGACGACGCGGTCACGCGCGTGTTTGCCCCGTCGATTCGCTCGAAGCATCTGGATGCGATTTCCCACACGTTTTTCTCGATTGTGAAGGCGGCCCAGATGAAGACGGACGTGTTCCACATTCACGGGGTCGGGCCGGCACTTCTGGCCTGGCTGCCGAAACTGTTGCGTCCGTCGGCCAAGGTGGTCGTGACCTTCCACTGCGTGGACCGTAAACATGAGAAGTGGGGTCGCTTCGCGCGTCTCATGCTGCACCTGGGCGAGCGGCTCGCCTGCCGCGCGGCGGATCAGACGATCACCGTTTCAAAAACATTGACCGATTACTGCCATCTTGCCTACGGCGCGGACACCCGCTACATCCCGAACGGGGTCACGATGCCGGATGCGTGCGTGACCGCGAACGAGCTTGCGCGGTTCGATCTTGCTCCGCGCCGGTATCTCTTGATGGTGTCGCGGCTCGTGCGGCACAAGGGCGCGCACACGCTCATCGCCGCCTGGAAGCAGGCGCGCGAAACCCATCCGGAAGCGATGGCGGGCTTGAAGCTCGCGATCGTGGGCGGCGGCGCGTTCACGGACGAGTACGTGCACGAGCTCACCCGCATGGCGGACGGGGACGACTCGATCGTGCTGACCGGCGAACAGACCGGCCAGCCGCTCAAAGAGCTGTTCGCCCACGCCTACGCCTGCGTGCACCCGTCCACGTCCGAAGGGCTCCCGATCGCCATCCTCGAGGAAATGAGCTACGGCAAGTGCGTGCTCTCTTCGGACATCCCGGAAAATCTCGAGCTCACGCAGCGTCATGGCATGGCGTTCCAAACCGGGGACGTCGATGACCTCGCCCTGCATCTCGCAATGCTCGCGAGCGCCCCGGCGCAGGTCGCGCATGTCGGCGCCGAGGCCGCGCGTTTCGTCGAGGAACACTACGACTGGGACGAAATCGCCCTGCAAACGGAAATGGTCTACAAACAAAGTCGACTCCCGTCGCCGCAAACGATCGGAGAAAAAATCCCCGCCTAAGCGCGGGGATTTTTGATGCGTCGATGGTCGCTCTGCGCTTCTTCGTAGATGCGCATGAGACCTTGATAATGACGTTCGAGCGAATATTCGTACAGCGCCTTTTGCCTCGCTCGCGTTCCAAGATCGCGGGCCAGATCCGCGTCTTCTGTAAGACGTTGCATCGCTTCGGCAAGCTCTTTCACCTCTCCAGGGCGCACGAGCAACCCCGTGAACCGATCCTCGACGACCTCGGGCAGTCCGCCGATCTGGCTTGCGATCACCGGCTTCCCCGCCGCCATCGCCTCAAGCGCAACCAGCCCAAACACCTCTTCCCAGACGGACGGAATGACGACGGCGCGCGCGCCGCGATACAGCTCCCACAAATCGTCCCCCGTGCGGAACCCGAGGAATTCAACGTTCGACAGACGATCGCCGAACTGATGCATCCGATCCTCTTCCGGTCCGGTCCCGACCACCTTGATCCGCACGCCCGGCGAGAGCTGCGCAGCGCGCATGAGCGTCCACACCCCCTTCTCTTCCACGAGTCGTCCGACAAACAGGATGTACCCGTCGTCGTTGTAGCGCGGGATGACCGCCTGCGCGTCGATCGCGTGCGGAAGAACATGGATGTGCTTTTCCGGGAACCCGCCCTTCACCATGAGCTGTTTCAAAAAATGCGACGGGGCGATGTACCGATCGATCAACCGATACAACCCCATCCGCTGATGAAGACGGAAGGTAAAGGCGGCAGCAAGACTCGCCGGCAAGGAATTCTTGTGGAAACGCGAGAACCCGGCGCGCAGAATGCCCGCATGGCTCCAATCCTCGATCCGTCCGTGCGACCACCGCATGTATTGCGGCGAAACGAGGTGATAATCATGCACGGTCATGACCGTCGGTACGCCGAGCTCGTGCAACGCGACCAGGATCGACGGAGAAATCTGATAGTAAATGTTGTGCACGTGGCAGAGATCCGGATGGAAATCCCTCACGAGCGTCTGGATGTTGCGTTTTGCTTCGCGCGAATAGATCATCCTCCCGATCGTACGCGCCCCTTGCCAACCGAGACGCACCCGCTCGGTCTGCACCTCGCTCACAAAATAGCCGGTGTACGGCGACGGCAGGTTGCGGTCGGACCGCATCGCAAACGGCGCGGTTTCGTGTCCGCGGGCACCAAGCAGCCGCTCAAGATCTAACACGTAGCGCTCGGCCCCGCCGCGCAGATAATAATATTTATTGGCAAGGATGATCTTCATACCGTGCTGATTTTTTTCTGTTCGCCCAGAGCGATCAGGAACCCGCCGTAGAGCCAGAGATAGAACGCCAGCGTGCGCACCTCAAGCATGGTCGCGAGAAACGCGTTCAGCGCAACCGCAACCATCGCCGCCGCGAACCCGAGGGCGAGCGCGCGCACGAACGGATCATCCTTCGCGCGCCGCCACACGCGCAATGCGTACGCGAACAGCGCGCCGTACATCCACAGATATAAGGCGAGCCCAAGCGTCCCGGTTTCCCCCCAAAGCGAAAACCAGTTGTTGTCGATATACCCGTCCGTTCCGTACACCCCGAACGGAAGCCCGAGCGCGTCATACACATGAGAGTTCGCAAGCGCGGCCGCGGCGCCGCCGCCGTACTGTCCCGGCCCGAACCCGAACACCGGCGAAGCCGGAACCACTTTGAGAACGGTCTGAACGATCCAGAACAACCGGCCGAGACCGTAATATTCGCCGCGCCAGCGTTCGTACGAAAACGCTTCGAAAAACCGTTCGGCGATGGTCTGCGACGGCACGTCCGTGAGATAGCGAACGACCAGCCCGCTGTAGGCGAGATAGATTGCGATCAGCGCGACGGACACGCCGCAGGCGACGACGATTCGGCGATCGCGCTTGGCCCACACCCCGATAAACAAAAACCCGAGCAGAAATCCGAACCAGGCGGAACGCGAATAGGTGAGAACGAGCGCAGGCACCCCGAGGAGGAACAGCCACCATAATTCCTTGCGCTCCTTGCGAAGTTTGTCTTCGTACAGCATCGCGGCCGCGATCAGCAGGAAGAAGGCGATGAACGTTCCAAGGCGATCATAGCGCCCAAGCGTGGCAAACACGCGCGACCCCGGGTCCCAGAATTCGGTTTCCCCGCTCGTGAGCGTGATTTCCCCAAACGCATGGGAATCCGACGGCAATAAAAACTGATCAAGCGGTCCGCCGATCGCCGCCTGCGCCAATCCGAGCGCGGACTGAAACAGGACGATCGCAAACAGCACCATCGTGAGGCGGCGAATATACGTGCGAGACGGATTCAGATAGGCCGCCACGAACAGAACCAGGATGAAGCGAAGAATCTGACGCAACCCAAGAACCGCGACGGTC
>CAZOPY010000054.1:0-6548 GCA_964581945.1 uncultured Gammaproteobacteria bacterium
GAGCTCGGCAGCATGCGGATCTGCCGTCACTGCAAGCCGATCGCCGTGGCCAAGATCGAGGAGCCGGACGAGCTCCCGTTCGACATGGAGAAGCTGACGGATCTGCCGACGATCCCGATGCTCGAGGCCCCCGCGGGCTTCGTCGAGCGCGTGCTCGATCAGGTCGACCGGATGTTCGGCACGAGCTCGGCGGCCTGATCACCGCTACACGACACTCCGGCTGAGAGGGGACAACCACCCTCCAGCCCGTCGCTGAACAGAGGAGCACGGCTCATCTGCTGAGCGACGGAACACACACCGTCACAATGCCGCGGCTGCTAGAGCCGCATCACTGGGGTGTCAGGTGAAGTTTTCGACCGCAATCGTGTTCCTGCAGCTCGTGTGCTGCGGCGTCATCGTCTATATGACCTACCTGCACGAGGTAGATCAGACCTTGATCGCTCGATACGCCGATGATAACGAGATGCTCCTCAAGACCAGGGATCTCCTAGAGTCACAGCTCGACGAGGACGGCGACGGTTTCATCAGCGTCGGCGGTTTCGTCAACGACTGCGACGAGGCAGACCACTCGATCCATCTCTTCGCCACGGACAACACGTGCGACGGTGTTGATCAGAACTGCGACGGGGTCGATGGGACTCGAGAACATCCGTGTAGCGGAGAAGATTACGATAACGACGGCTGGCTCGACATAGCGGTTGGCCCTGGATTGTCCGGCGGCAGGGACTGCGACGACGACAACCCGAGCATCTACCCCGGCGCGATCGAGCTCTGCGACGGGTACGACAACGACTGCGATGGCGAGATCGACGAAAGTCTCGACTGCCGCTGAAGTCTCCGGGCGCAGAGATCGACTCCTCTCCGCCCCGACGCTGAGACCATGAGCTTTGCTCGTGTCCTGAGCGACGGAACACAGGTCGGATATCCCTCCGACCAGCCGTCACATACGCGAGGACCATCATGAAGCCGAAGACCACGACCGCGACGCCGGTCTACAGCCGCCCGCAGCGCGACCTGATCTGGGCGCTGGCGCTCCGCTTCTTCCCCGGCCTGAAGCAGGTCGGGCGCGACGAGGTCGTGTCGAACGATCTCCTCACCCAGGGGCTGCGCTACCTCGAGCAGAAGCTGCTCGGCGAAGGGTCCGACCTCGAGCGGTTCCACCGCGCGATGGCCGGCGCCCGCCGCTACGAGCTGGACGAGGTGGACATCCGCCTCCCCTGCTACAACCGCGCGCAGCGTGACGTGATCCACGCCCGCGCCGTCCGCGTCTTCCCCGCGCTCGCGCGGCTCGAGCGCGACGAGCTCGTCGCGTCGGATCTGATGGCGCAGACGCTGCGTGTGCTGATCGAGCTCACACTCCTCGCAGAGGCGCGCCACGACGTTCGCCTCGGCATCCCGATGGCGCTCGCCGAGGAGCGCTACCTGGCCTTCGAGGCCGACATGTACGATGCCGCGCTCGCGAACATCCCGCTCACCGAAGCGGCCTAGTCGTTCCTTCCACCCTCTCACTCCCCCGAACGCGAAGGACGTTCGGGTGGGAAATCCGCGCACGAATCGTTCGCGCGCGGTCACCCACCTCTGGAGGTTCTCTCCGATGGAATCCGCTCTCGAAATGGTGCTCGACTGGTTGTTCGTCTTGTTCATGAAGCTGTTCGTGGACGGGAACCGGACCGCCTGGGGCTTCACGCTCGCGACGGTGATGATCGTCCTGGTCATGACGATCCTGCTCGTGCGCCGCATCGAGCACCGCCTCGACCACACCTGACCCCTTCCGCCGACCCCGTCGGCGTGAGATACATGCCCGCGAGTGCGCTCGCGGTCAGCTATCTCCTCCCCAAGGATGAACAAAAACACCCCTTCGCGGGGTGCTTTTGTTTTCCTGTCTCTCTTGACAGAATCGTCAAAAACTGATAGTGTACGCGGTTTCGCTGGTGAAGGCTTTCCAGCGGAAGCGGGCGATGGTCGCCCATATTGAGGAGTTGAGATGTTCGTGGAAGTCATCGCATCCGAGACCGATCTCGTCGGGCAGGTGCTGCGGCAGTTTCCGAAGCCGCACGATCCGCTCCGGGACGAAGCGCTGTTCATGACGCCCTGCATGCACTGCCTGTCTGGAAGCCCATGACTCCACAACGACTCTCCACGCGTCAAGCGGCATCTGCCGCTTTTCTGCTTTTTAGGAAACTAACGCTTCTCTGACGGATAGGAGGCCGCGCCGGTCCAGGCAAGATCAAACATCGCTTTGATGGTTTCGGCGATTTCTTTGCTGGTCACGACCACGCCGAGGAGATTGGATTTGTACGAGTACATGAAGGTGGTATGGCCGCGAACGACGATCTCTCCATGGATCGGAAATTTGTCGGTCGGAATGATCCGAATTTCGCCCCCTTCCAGCTTCGGAATTTTAGAAAAATCAGGAGTGTCCATCACGGCGAGTGTGCGATATGAAGCGCCGCGTTTCCGCAGTTCGTGAATGTGCGCCTCCCGGTGCTGCATGATTTCCTCTAAATTTTCCGCGTCCTGCACCGGCACGATTTCAATGAACTCCCCTTCCATCACCTGAAAAATCTCGCGCACGGTGTGGACCCCTTCGGTCCCTTCCAGATACCGAATCTGCGGCCTTGCCCCCTCCAGATTATGAAGCGCCTGAAGTTTCGGCAGCGTCGCCATCACCTCTTTTTCTTTTTCCTCCAACTCTCGCCGTTGCAGCCTGACGATCGAGAGCAACCGCTCCGGGGTCTCGGCGGAAAAGAAGCGCTTCTTCCCTTTCACGAAGGTGCTCATGAGCCCGCGCGAAGCAAGCGATTCGATCATCACGTACGTCGTTGCGCGGTTCACGCTCGCTTTTTTGGAAATGTCCTGCACGACCGCCGGGCCGAGCTCAAGCGCGGAAAGATAAACCTGCGCCTCTTTTTCAGAAAGGCCGATGTGGGTGAGTTCGCGAATGAGTTCTTCCATAGTGTCAGCGCATTATAACAAACTCCGCAGAACGGCCCAAGTTTTCTGTGCGGTCGCCTCCCACGTGAACTGCTTGGCGCGCAGGAGACCGTTCTGGACGAACTCGTCGGCCGAACGCGCGTCCGCGGCGATGCGCTTCAGGGCGAGCGCCCAGGCGTCCGGTTCGCCGGCCGGGACGAACAGCGCGGCGTTCCCCGCCACCTCGCGGTGCGCCGGGATGTCGGAGCACAAGAGCGGCGTGCCGCAGGCCATCGCCTCGACGGAGGGAATCCCGAACCCTTCGTACCAACTCGGAAACAGGTACGCATACGCGCCGGCGATGAGTGCCGGCAGGTCCTCTTCCGGAACCCAGCCGAGTCCTTTGATCGCATCTTTGGCCGGCGACAGGTCGTGATATTGCTTCACGGTCTGGAACCCGAATCCGGGCGGGCCCGCGAGCGCCAGTTCGAACGGGTCGCCGAATCCGCGGCCCTGTTTGAAAATTTCGAAGGCACGAATGATCGTGCCGAGATTTTTTTTGAGCTCCAGCCGACCGACGGCCAAAAAATAATTTTTGCGGCCGAGACGATATTTCTGCAAAACAGGTTCGATCTCTTCGGGCGTCATCTGACGATAGTGCGCGTGATCAACCGCCTCGGGGGTCACGACCAGCCGATCCGCCGACGTTTTGTACACGCTCATGAGTTCGGCCTTGGTAAACGCGGACGGGACGAGGACGGTCTTCGCGCGTTTGAGCGCAAAGCGCGTCACCTTCTCGAGCCGCTTGCGCGTCGCCGGTTCATACAAATCCGGACGCCGAGCAAAGCCGATGTCGTGGATCATGGTCACCGTCGCTTTCGGATGCAGTCGCGGAAGCGCCTGCGACGGGACGAACAGGACGTTCGGCGGCCGGCGCCACATTTCCCAGCTCACGCGTCCCTGCATCCATCCGTTTCCGAGCGGCCAGTTCAACACCTTCGATTCCCAGCCGGCCGGCAACGCGGCGAGCGCGCCCGTGAGCGGGGTCGGCGAATACAAACGCACGCGGTCGTCCGCCCCGAGCGCGTGCGTTTTCATGGCCTGAATCAAATTGAACGCGTACCACTCCACCCCGGTCTTCTTCTCCTTGTTGGCGGAAGAGGCGTCGATGCCGAGAATCATACCTCCTAGCTCGTAAAGATACTTCGTTTGTACGCATCCAGGTTTTCGAGCGCGATGCCGGTTCCCTTCACGACGCACAGCTGCGGGTCTTCCGCGACGTACGTCGGCACGCCGGTCGCTTCGGCGATGAGCTGGTCGAGGTTGCGCAGTTGCGAGCTTCCGCCCGACAGCACAATCCCCTTTTCCATCACGTCCGCCGACAGCTCCGGCGGGGTCTTGTGCAGCACCTCTTTGACCGTCGCAATAATCCCTTCGAGTTCGTTCTGGATCGCCTCGGTCACGTCGTCGGACGTCACTTCGATGATCTTCGGGAGCCCGGTAATCATATCACGCCCCTTCACCTCCATGGAAAGCTTTTCCGGAAGATACATGGCCGAGCCGATGTTGATCTTGATGTCCTCGGCCGTGCGTTCGCCGACCGCGAGGCCGTACTTGCGTCGGATGAATTCCGACACGGCCTGGTCGAGTTTGACCCCGCCGATGCGGATCGATTGCGACGCGACGATTCCGCCGAGCGAGATGACCGCCATTTCGGCCGTGCCGCCGCCGATGTCGATAATCATGTGCCCGGACGGCGACCCGATCGGAATGTTGGCGCCGATCGCGGCCACGATCGGTTCCTTGATGATGTAGGCCGCGCGCGCGCCGGCGGTGAGCGTGGCGTCGATGACCGCGCGACGTTCGGTCGAGGTAATCCCGCCCGGAACCGCGACCATCACCTCCGGACGGAACAACCGGATCCCGCCGAGCGCCTTGTTGATGAAATAACGCAGCATCGCCTCGGTCGTGCGGTAGTCGGCGATCACGCCGTCTTTGAGCGGACGACGCGCGACGATCGTGTCCGGCGTGCGGCCGATCATGTCTTTGGCCTCACGACCGACCGCAAGCACCTTTTTGTCGATTTTGGAAACCGCAACCACGGACGGTTCGTTGATGATCACGCCGCGTTTCGGAACATAAACAAGCACGTAGGTCGTCCCGAGGTCGATCCCGATCTTCTTGATAAACATATCGACTAGAATTGGACGCGCACCTCTTGGTCTTGATCCAAGGTTGTGTTCAACCGATACCGATCGTCGCCCCATTCGGTGGACGGCTCGGCCGGGGTCGCGCTCGCGACCTTCTTACCAAAATCGAGGTCGAGCGTCAACGCGTGATCAAACGCGCCGATCTGTTTCAGGACGTCGAGCGCGTACGTGCCGTTGTTGATTGCCTCGCTAATCGCGGGCGGAAGAACGTATTCGAAGGTGAGCGTGCGGCTCTCGCCGGGTTCCACCGAGGTGAACGCGCCGAACGTGGTGAATCCAAGATCCGTGCCAACATCCACTGTCCCTTCGGCAAGCGACGGATTTTTTCGTTCATCGTCCTTCAACGTCCCGCTCGAACGCAGAAGCGTGCTTCCGGCCGGGACGTACACCCGCGTGTACGTACGGTAGCGCGTCGTTTTCCAGTTGAACGCGCCGTGATGATCGTAGGTGATCGCCACTTTGCCGACGAACGTTCCGTCGCTCGACGGCTCGATCGAATACGCGATCGTGCGATCGACGGACGGATCGGTCTTCAAGCTCGCGAGGCTTGCGTCGACGACGAGCAGATTGTCTTGCCCGCTCGGAATCATCCGTCCTCCCCACCCCGCGCTCGTGAGCGCATCTTCGGTTTTCTGATCCGCGCTGTAAAACACGAGCTGCTTGTCGGCGAGCGCCCCTTCGACCGCGTCCTGAATCCCGCCCCATTGGGCGAGCGGGAGCGAGAACAGGCGATCCTTCACCTCGTTCACGAGGTCCGCGATGATCTCCTTGCGCTGCGCGGGCGGCAACCCCTGCGCCGCGTAGCCGAACTCGACCTGGTAGTCGAGCGTGTCCGCAATGTTGTCGGCGTTAAACGTCTGCCCGCCGACCGAAATCGGACCGGTCAGACGAAGCAGGCTGGCGGCGAAGGTCGGGGTGAACGCCACGGACGAGGTGAAGGTCACCGGCTCCTGCACCTGCGCGCGGAGCTCCGGCGGCATCGCCTGAACCTCTTGATTGAACAACGAAATCGCCTGCTGCGCCGCGACCGCGAAATCCGGCGACCAGTTGCTGTCGCGGAACGACCAGGCGGACATGTTGTTGTAGGTGCGCAGCGCCGCGGGCGGAGCGGGCGAGAGATACGCGGCGGCGGGCGCATCGAGCGCGTACGAATCTTTCGTCTCAAGCGACGTCACGGACCCGTCGACGATCTGCATCACGCCGTACGTCCCGATAAATCCGCCGGCCGGACGCAGCTCCGTGTTGTTTTCAAAAAGAAGCAGAACGTTCGACGGCTGCGTGAGCCCGCCAAACGACGGCAGGAGCACAGCCGCCGTGGACACCAGGTCCAGCGTATCCTCCATCTGCACGAGCTTCTCGCGCACGGGGCCGAGCGCATCCTTGATCGGGCCCACCAGATCGTCGTCCGGCAATGCGTCGAGCTCC
>CAZOPY010000055.1:0-6470 GCA_964581945.1 uncultured Gammaproteobacteria bacterium
CACAAGCCGCGGGTCGTGGCGGTGACCGGGTCGGTCGGGAAGACGTCGACCAAGAATGCGATCGCGACGGTATTGGCCGGCAAGTTTCGCGTCCGCGCCACGACGGAGAATTACAACAATGAATTAGGGGTGCCGCTTGCGATCATTGGGATGAAAAGCCCGGGTCGATCCGTTCTTGGATGGATCGCGGTGCTCACACACACGGAGAAAAATTTTCCGGAGGTGCTGGTGCTCGAGTTCGGCGCAGATCATCCCGGCGACATCAAAAAATTATGCGCGCTCGTCCCGCCGGAGATCGGCGTGGTGACCGCGATCTCGCCGGTGCACGTCGCGAACTTTCCCTCGTTCGACGCGCTAACCGCCGAGAAGGCCGAACTCGTGAAAGCGCTTCCGGCCAACGGCCTCGCGGTTTTGAATGCGGATGACGAACGCGTCCGTGCGTTCGAGGCGGTGTCGCCCGCGCCGGTCATGACGTTCGGATTTTCTCCGTCGCATGTGCAGGGGAGCGCATACGCGATGTCCCCGCGCGAAGATTTTTCCTTCGACCCTGGCGAAACGTTCGCGACGACGACAGCGCACGTGAAGACGCCCAACGGCGAGGGGGACCTCGCGCTCAAAAACGCGCTCGGCAAACAGCAGGTGAACGCCGCGCTCGCCGCGATCGCGGTCGGCGAACGGTTCGGCATGACGCTCGAGGAGATCCTCCCGCGCCTGTCGCAAGCGTACATGCCGCCGAACGGCCGTCTGCGCCCGCTTCCGGGGATCAAAGGGACGCTTATCCTGGATGACAGTTACAACGCCGCGCCCGCATCCACCGCGGCCGCGCTTGCGTGTCTGAAGGAATTCGCGCCGGTCGAAGATCGCCGCCGCATCGCGGTGCTCGGCGACATGGCCGAGCTCGGCAATTTGAGCGAGCAAGAGCATCGCCAAATCGGCCTGCAAGCGGTAGGCGCGAACGTGGACGTGCTCATCTGCGTCGGCGAAAAAGCGCGCGACATTTGCCGCGGCGCCGAAGAGGCCGGCATGGAAGCGGAACACGTTCTCCAATTTCCAACCGCCGAAGAAGCCGGCCGCTGGCTGGATCCCAACATCAAAAAAGGCGACATCGTTCTCGTGAAAGGCTCACAGAGCATGCGCATGGAAAAAGCGGTCAAAGAAATCATGGCCGAACCGCTGCGAGCCAACGAACTGCTCGTGCGTCAGTACGGCAAGTGGTTGGAGAGCTAGCAAAGACCCCGCGCCGCGTGCGCGGGGTCTTGATTTCGAGGGCGGCCCCTGCTATGATGCCGCCGAAAGTTTCGGCCTCATCGTCTAACGGCTAGGACGCTAGGTTCTCATCCTGGAAATCGGGGTTCGATTCCCCGTGGGGTCACCACAAAAAGACATGCCTGTGATTTGTTCGCTACCGGTCACATCGCATGTCTTTTTGTTTGCACGGGGAATCGAACGGGGAGGGTTTGGGAACCGGGAGGTTCCCACCAATCGTCGGGGGAGGCCCACGGAGGGGTTGAGGCGGAGCGAGAAGCCAACTGCTTGGCTTCGAGCCGCCGAGACGGGCAGCTCGATGTCGTTGACCGAGCTGCCCAGGACGGAAACCCCTCCGTGAAGCGAGCCTGCGAGCGCGTGAGATTCCCCGTGGGGTCACCACAAAAAGACGTACGCGTGATTTGTTCGCTACCGGTCACTCAACGTACGTCTTTTTGTTTGTGAGGGTTACTTGGTTGACAAGCATTTCCTGTCCGGCTATACTCCGCGCGTATCTTATGGCTCAATCCGCTGACAAACTTCGCAATATTGCGATCATCGCCCACGTCGACCACGGGAAAACCACCCTTGTCGATGCGCTTTTGAAGCAGTCGAACACCTTCCGCGATGCGGATGCGCAGGGGACGACGATCATGGACTCGAACGAACTCGAGCGCGAACGCGGGATTACGATCCTGGCGAAGAACGCGGCGATCGTTTGGAAGGGGACGAAGATCAACATCACGGACACCCCGGGCCACGCGGACTTCGGCGGCGAAGTGGAGCGCATCATGAACCTAGTGGACGGCTGCTTGCTGCTCGTCGATGCCAAGGAAGGCCCGATGCCGCAGACCCGCTTCGTCTTGAAAAAGGCGATCGAGGCCGGTCACAAGATCATCGTCGTCATCAACAAGATCGACAAACCGGCTGCGCGCCCGGACTGGGTGCTCAACAAGACGTTCGATCTGTTCGTCGACCTCGGCGCCACGGATGAGCAGACGGATTTTCCGGTTGTGTATGCGTCGGCGATCAACGGCAAGGCAGGGCTCGAACCGAATCTCGAGAGCATGACGGACATCGCGCCGCTTCTCGACAAGATCGTCGAGACGATTCCGGCGCCGAAGGGCGACGCGTCGTTGCCGCTCCAGCTTTCCGTGGTCAACCTTCAGTACGACAACTACAAGGGCCGCATCGCGGTCGGACGCGTCGTGAACGGCGTGGCGAAGATGGGCCAGAACGTCGTGCACATTGATCGCGAGGGAAAACAGAAGCCGTCGAAGATTATTTCGCTCCAAGTGTTCCAGGCGATGGGTCGCGTGGACGCGGCGGAGGTCCCGGCCGGCGAAATCGTCGCGGTCGGCGGGATCGATGACATCACGATCGGTGAAACGATCGCAGACGCCACGAACCCCGTTGCCTTGCCCGTGACAAAGATCGAAGAGCCGACGGTCAAAATGACGTTCGGCGTGAACACCTCGCCGTTTGCCGGAAAAGAGGGTGAATTCTCGACCTCGCGCAACCTGAAAGAACGCCTCGAGCGCGAGCTCCTGAACGACGTCGCGCTGCGCGTCGAGCCGGGCGAAAATGATTCCAATTTTATCGTCTCTGGTCGCGGTGAGCTTCACCTCGCGATCCTTATCGAAAAAATGCGTCGCGAAGGATACGAATTCCAGGTCTCCCGCCCGCAGGTTATTTTCCACGAAGAAGGCGGAAAGAAAACCGAGCCGTTCGAAATGGTGTACCTCGAAGCGCCGGAAGCGTTTGCCGGCAACGTCATCGAAAAGATGGGCAAGCGCAAAGGAGAAATGAAAGACATGAAGGTCGAAGGCGGCACCTCGTTCATGGAGTTCGAGATTCCGACCCGCGGTCTCATCGGTTATCGCGCCGAGTTCCTGACGGACACGAAAGGGCAGGGGATCCTGAACACGCTCCTTCTCGGCTACCGCCCGTACATCGGCGAAATCCCGGCCGGCGCGCACGGTTCCCTCATCTCGATGGAAGCCGGCACGACGATGGGCTACGCGCTCACCAACCTCCAGGATCGCGGCCAGATGTTCCTCGGCCCGGGCGTCGAAGTGTACATCGGCATGGTCATTGGTCAGCACTCCCGCGCGGAAGATCTCGAGATCAACCCGTGCAAGGAAAAGAAACTGTCCAATATGCGCTCCAAAGGCGACGGCGCCTCGGTCGCGCTCGACACCCCGCGCGAAATGTCGCTCGAAGAATCCCTTGAATATCTCGGTGACGACGAACTGCTCGAAGTCACCCCAAAGAACCTCCGCATCCGCAAAGCGATCCTCGATCCGAACGCGCGGAAGCGGTCCAATGCAAGCAAAATAGACGCATAACGAAAAAAGACGGGGCAAGGCCCTCGTCTTTTTTGTTCGCAAGAAGCGCAAGCAAGCTAGCTAGCAGTTGACCGTCCCACCCGTTCTCGGTAAGCTCTCCTCGTTATGAAAGCCATCATTGCGGCCGGGGGTCGCGGGACGCGCATTCGTCCGATTACCTGGACGATGAACAAGCACCTGATTCCCTTGGCAAACAAGCCGATGATCGTGCACGCCATCGAGAAGGTGAAGTCCGCGGGGATCACGGACATCATTTTGAACGTGAACCCGGGGGACACCGAGATGTCGACAGCGCTCGGGGACGGGAGCAAGTATGGGGTGAACCTGAGCTACCTCGAGCAGCAGGGCGGCGCGCGCGGGGTGGCGCACGTGGTCAAGAACGCGCAGGCGGCCATCGGCGGCGGACCGTTCCTGTTTTATCTCGGCGACAACATCGTCCTTGGCGACCTGGACCGTTTCGTTCGTCGCTTCAACGAGGAGCAACTCCAGTGCATGCTTGCGTTCTCGCGCGTCAAAGATCCGCAGCGCTTCGGCGTGCCGAAATTCTGCGCGGACGGATCGCTCGATTGTATTTTGGAAAAACCGTCCGATCCGCCGAGCGACTACGCGGTGACCGGCATCTATATTTACGACGAACAATTTTTCGATGCGTTCAACGCCATCCAACCGAGCGCGCGCGGCGAATACGAAATTTCCGACATCAACACCTGGTACATCAAGAACGGGAAGAAGGTCGGCTGGGAAGAAATCACCGGCTGGTGGAAGGATACGGGGAAGCCGGAGGACCTACTCGAAGGAAACGCGCTCATCATGGACGAGATGAAGCGGGATCGGTTTGCGGTCGCTGGCACGGTCGATCCGGCCGCTCGGTTGCAAGGACTCGTGCACATCGGCGCGGGCACGGTCGTCGGACCGAACGCGCTCATTCGCGGACCGGTCGTGATCGGTGATAACTGCAAGATCAATAACGCCTACATCGGTCCGTACACCTCGATCGGCAACGACGTCACGATCGAAGGGGCGGAGATCGAACACTCGATCATTCTGGAGGGGGCGTCCATCAGCACCTCCGAACGCCTGGTTGACAGCATTCTCGGACACCAATCCACGATCGTCTCGCGCAACGGCTCGCTCCCGCCGTCGGGTCACCGGCTCGTGGTCGGAGACAACTCGATGGTCGAACTATAAAAAAACCGCGTCCAGCCGACGCGGTTTTACTTTTCGAGCTTGAGAGAGAAGATGCCGGCATCGGTGCCGGACGTGCCGACGAGCCAGGCGGTCTTGCCGGATTCGTCGAGCCAGAAGCCGTCGATGTGGTCGCGGGCTGCGAGCGTTTCGACGTTGCGACCGTCGCGCTCGTCGAGCTCGGAGGCGTAGAGCGTGGTCGCGTTTGCGTACAGCACGGCGGTGCCGCTCGGATACCAGCGCGCGCCGACGATCGGCTCGCTCACGCGTGTGACCAGCTGGTCGGTTTGCGCCTGCGTGTCGAACACATGAATTTCGAAATCGGAATCGTACAGCAGCTGATGGATGTTTTCCGTTCCCCAGGCCGCCTCGTTTGCGACCGCGCTCAGCAGGATCGGCCGGTCCGCGCCCGAAGCGTCGATGAGGAGCAGACGCTGTTGATCCGCGTCGAGCAGAAGCAGGAACGCGCTCGCCGCCGGCAGAAAGCGGAACTGTCCGGCCGGGAATTCCGCGAGCGTCTGCTCGTTGGTCCCCTTGATGCGCACCGCATCCAGACGCTCATCGGTCTGGCGTAGGACGATGACGCCGTCATCGGAGCGAATAGCGACCGACGGCTCGTTCACGAGCAGCGAGGCCTGACCCTGCGGCAGGGAGAGTTCAAACACGCGCGTGTTCGTGCGCGCATAGGCGCGCGCGTCGCTCACCGGATCCAGATACACATCGAGCAGCTCTTCTTTCGAGGCGAGTTTCGGCGCGATGACCGTGTGCGCGTCGATGCGCGTGCGGCCGTCCGCGCTTACGAGCATCCAGCTCGGTCCCGCGGCAGCGTCTTCTTCGATGAGCAGCGTGCCGCCCTGGACCGTCCAGGTCAGATGCACCTCGGTAAACTCCGTGTTTGCCAGTCGCGCGAGGAGCACGGCGTCCGCGCTGCCGATCCGCCGCGTCCACACTTCCGTCGCATCGTTCTGTTTCAACGCGTACGCGATTTTATTCCCGGACGGGTCGGTCGCTGCGGCAAGAACCTCGCCGGCGACGTCCATCGCGGGCGCGTCTTCGAGGAACAGGACGGCCTTTTGGATGAAGGTGGTTTCGCCCTCGTCGATCGGAAGCGTTTTTTTCCACGAGGCGTACCCATCTTTCTGGAGCTCGATCACATGTTTGCCTGGTAGGAGATCATCGAGCAGCGCCGGCGTTGTCTGGCGGTGAGCGACGCCATCCACGAGTACCGTGACCCCCTTCGGAATGGTCGACACGGAAAGCAAACCGGTCTTCACGAGGCCGCCCCCTTCGAAGCTCAATCGAAACCCGGCCGTGTACAGGACAACGGCGGGCGCGGTCACCAGGAATACCGCCAGAAAACCGAGATAGAGCAGGCCGCGGAGGCGCTGATTCATAATCGAACCCATCCTACCCGAAGAATCGCCTTGCGTCCACGCGGGGAAAGTTGAGTGATTGTCTCCGGTCGTGTATTCTATGAACCATTATGATCGACCCGCTTGCCCGTCGCCGTCCCTTGCTCCCGCGTCCGCTTCTGACCCTCGTCATCGTTGTTTTCGTCGTGGCCGCCTTTTCGGTCGGACTTCTGCTTGGTCGCCAAGAAGGGATGCGTCTCGCGGTCCCGGCCGGCGAAGGCCATGTGCTCGGCCAGGGCGAGATTCCGCCGTCGCTCGCCGACGACGTGAATTTTTCGAT
>CAZOPY010000056.1:0-6430 GCA_964581945.1 uncultured Gammaproteobacteria bacterium
GAACGACGTGTTCATGCAGTACAACAAGAACGAGGACGGCACCTACGTTCCGCTCGCCCAGAAAAACGTCGACACCGGCATGGGGCTCGAACGCGTGCTCGCGATGCTCGACGGCGCCGAAACCGTGTTTGAGACCTCGTTGTTCATCCCGATCATCGCGAAAATCGTGGAGCTCGCGGACAAACGTTACGACGCGACCCCGGAAACCACGCGCTCCATGCGCATCATCGCCGATCACCTGCGCGCCGCTGTGTTCATCCTGGGCGACCCGCAAGGGGTGTCGCCCTCGAACGTGGATCAAGGATACGTCCTGCGCCGCCTGATCCGGCGCACCATTCGCCACGGCCGCCAACTCGGCATTCCAGGCGCGTTTGTGGTGAACGTCGCGGACGTGATCGTGCATCTGATGCGCGATGCATACCCCGAACTCGAAACAAACCATCCGCGGATCGTGGAAGAGTTAAAACGGGAAGAGGAGAAGTTCGCGAAAACGATTGAAAAGGGTCTGAAAGAGTTCGAAAAACTGTTTGCCGCTTCGAGCAAAGTTTCGGGCGAGGATGCGTTCGTGTTGTACTCGACGTACGGATTTCCCCTCGAACTAACCGAAGAACTGGCTCGGGACAAGGGCCAACAGGTCGACAAGGACGCCTTTGCCTCGGAATTCAAGAAGCACCAGGAACTGTCGCGAGCCGGAGCCGAGCAAAAGTTCGCCGGCGGGCTTGCAGACCATTCGGCCGAAACGGTTCGGTTGCACACAGCAACCCACATGCTGAACCAGGCGCTCCGCACCGTGCTCGGCGATCATGTGTTCCAGCGCGGGAGCAACATCACGAAGGATCGCCTGCGTTTCGACTTTTCGCATCCGGAAAAAATGACCGCGGACCAGGTGAAGCGGGTCGAAGACATCGTAAACGAGAACATCAAAAAGGATCTGCCCGTCCACTTCGAAATCCTCGACATCGACGAAGCGAAGAAACGCGGCGCGATCGGCGTGTTTGACGACAAGTACGCCCAGCTCGGCGGGAAGATCAAGGTGTATTTCATTGGCGATCAGCCGACCGGTGATTATTACTCAAAAGAGGTGTGCGGCGGGCCGCATGTTGAACAAACGGGCGAACTCGGTTCCTTCAAGATCCAAAAAGAAGAAGCGGTCGCGGCCGGCGTCCGTCGAATTAAGGCGACCGTAACCGGTCCGACGGCGTAACTATGGGACCGGAATCCGGCGCACGTGCCCCAGAGCAGCCGCGACGCGAGGTCGAACCCCGCGAGCAGAACCCGTGGCTGTTTTTCGATCGCTACAAGCCGACCAAAGAGCAGGCGGACGCGCGCCTCCCGCAGGTCGTGCTCACCTACAATCACGTCCCGCTCCGCGATCGCGAAGCGAGCTTCATGTACCTCCTGAAACTGATGCAGCGGGCGCGCGAAAAAGAAAAACGTCAGGCGCCGCATCGTTCGCCTTCGCGGCGCGAAGCGTTTGAGACGCCGCGCGGTGACGTGTTCGAGGACTTCCTCTCGCACGAGATCGATAAAGAAGGCTGGCTGGGCGGCACCATCGTTCGCACGACGCTTCATGACGACTGGTACAACCACGTGGATGCAGTCATGGAATGGCCTGGCAACGGACCGGACGAAAAGCCGGTGCGCATGGCGATCGATTTTACGATCGCGCAGACGCTCGAAGGACTTCAGCCGAAACTCGACACACTAAACGAGCCGGCGAAGATCAAATACTTCCGTTCGGCGATAGAGAAAACGGAAGAGGGAAAAGCAAAAGAAATGCGGCTGTGGCTGCCGAAGGTCGTACTCGGCATGGATAGCGCCATGCTGAAGAAGATCGGCTCGGATAAAAAATCGATCGACGCGAACCATCCGGCGAAAATCATTCTGCTCCAGCAGGCTCGTTCCCAGATCGGTCGCCAGCTTCAAGAGGTGATCGCGCGAGCGGGGTCGGTGTTATGGCGCAAGGAAGAGCCGTCGCCGGCCGAGGTCGAGCTTCTCTCCGGCTACCGGAAGGCGGGAGCGGATCCACTCGCCGCTGCCGAGCTGTTCGCCTCCGCTCCGGCCGAGGAACGGTCCGCCTTGTTCGGCCACCGGGCAAACGAGGAGTACTTTCAGAACCTGGTCGCTATCTATCGGGAGCTTGATCGCGCCTGGGCAACCGTGGATCCGAAGTCGATCGACGCTGCGTGGTCCGCCCTCATGGATGCCTCGTTTACCCATCGAACACTGGGTGGCAGCTCGGCACCGACCGAGGAACTGTCGAAGTCAAAAGCCGCTTAATACAGCGAAATAGATTCATGCACACCCCTCTTCTTGACAGATATACGCGCAAAAAGTACAATATCGGCGCTTCAACTATCCACAGAGTCCTTGCGAAATTTCCGCTGATTTGATAGACTTTTCGCACTTCTTATGGCGGACTCGGACTCGAAGGATTTTATTGAGGCGCGGGGGGTGGTGATCGAACTTCTCCCGGCAGCCAAGTTCAAAATTGAATTGGAAAACGGACAGTCGATCATCGGGCATCTTTCCGGCAAAATGCGGATGAACCGCATTCGCCTCCTGCCTGGTGACGAGGTCAAAATCGAGATGAGTCCCTACGACGTAAGCAAGGGACGCGTCGTCTACCGTTTCTAATGCGTCATCGAGTTAACGTCGATGACGTTTGTGCGTTGTATTATGAAGGTTCGCGCCTCCGTGAAAAAAATTTGCCGTGATTGCCGGGTGGTCCGCCGCAGCCGTCGCGTTGTCATTATTTGCAAAAATCCTCGTCATAAGCAGCGTCAAGGATAATCTATGGCTCGTATTGCTGGTGTCACACTCCCGAACAACAAGCGCGTCGTTATCGCGCTTACCTATATTTACGGTATCGGCGACACGACCGCCAAGAAGGTGCTCGCAGAGGCGGGCGTGGATGGAAACATCCGCGTCAAGGATCTGACCGAAGACCAGGCGAACAAGATGCGCGAACTGGTCGAGAAGCAGCATCGCGTGGAAGGCGACCTTCGCCGCGAAGTGCTCGGCAACATCAAGCGCCTGAAGGACATCGGTTCGTTCCGCGGGATGCGTCACATTAAACACCTGCCGGTTCGCGGCCAGCGGACGAAGACCAACTCCCGCACCGTGCGAGGGAACATGCGTAAGACCATGGGTAGCGGCCGCCGTCTCCTCACGAAGACCTAACCTATGATGGACGAACAGAAACAACCGACGACCGAAGCCGTGGCCCCGGCCGCCGCCGAGGAGACGACTAAGGGCGGCAAGGCCCGCGTCGCTCGCAAGGCGCCGAAGAAGGCGATCCGCCAGGTGCCGCACGGCCGCGCCTATGTCCAGGCGACGTTCAACAACACCATCATGACGGTGACGGATCTGAACGGGAACACCCTTGCCTGGGCCAGCGCCGGCAACTGCGGGTTCCGCGGGCCGAAGAAGGCCACCCCGTACGCTGCGTCCGTGATTGTGAAGACGGTGGCGGAAAAACTGAAACCGTACGGCCTGCGCGACCTGAACGTGTTCGTCACCGGCGTCGGCTCCGGCCGCGACTCCGCGGTGCGCGCGCTGAACGCCAACGGATTCATCGTCCTCTCCATCAAAGACACGACCCCGCTTCCGCACAATGGCTGTCGCGCCCCGCGCGCCCGCCGCGTGTAATCCGACACCACCAGACGTATGGGCAAAACCCTCAAAACAACCTGCAAGATGTGCCGACGCGAAGGCGTCTCGCTTTGCGGTCGCGAAAAGTGCGCCTTGAAGCGCCGCGCGTATCCGCCGGGCGTCCACGGACCGAACGCGCGCCAGGGCCGCATGTCCGGCTACGGCATGCAGCTGCGCGAAAAGCAGAAGGCCAAGCGCCTGTACAACATCATGGAACGCCAGTTCCGCCGCTATTTTGACATGGCGCGCCGCAAGAAAGGGAACACCTCGAATTTTCTCATTCAGATTCTCGAACAGCGCCTCGACAACGTCGTGTACCGCCTTGGGATGGCGAAGACCCGTCGCCAGGCCCGCCAGATGGTCGGACACGGTTTCATTACCGTCAACGGAAAGATGGTCAACATCCCGTCGTACGCCGTCCGGGTCGGCGAGGTGATTGCCATCAAGGAAACAAAACGCGGCAAGACGCTCACCAAGAACGTCAGTGAGCTGGCCACGAAGGCCGAAGCGCCGAAATGGCTCCACCTCGACGCCGCCGCCTTGACCGGCAAGGTTGTGGGGGTTCCGGAAGGGGAAGACCTGAAGACCGTATTCGATCCCACCCTCATCGTCGAACTCTACTCGCGATAATTATTCCATCGCGGTGCACGCGCCGTGGAGGCTCCTGCGCCAACGCCTATGGAAAACATCCTTCTTCCGCACTCGATTTCCGTCACGCCCGGTGAGCAACCCAACACCGCGGTGCTTACGGTCGAGCCATGCCATTACGGGTATGGAACCACGCTCGGCAACGCCCTGCGCCGCGTTATGATGTCCTCGCTTCCGGGCGCGGCCGTCACGGCGGTCAAAATGAAGGGCGCGACCCACGAATTTCAGTCGATCACGAACGTCAAGGAAGATGTCCTGCAGATCATTTTGAACTTGAAGACGCTCCGTTTGAAATGCCACAGCGATGAGCCGGTGAAGATGCACCTGCGCGTCAAAGGGATGAAGACGATCACCGCCGGCGATTTTGAAGCCAATGCGGACGTCGAAATCGTGAACCCGGACCTCGTGCTGGCTACGCTCACGGACGACAAGGCGGATTTCGAGATGGAAGCGATCGTGGAACGCGGTCGCGGCTACTCGCCGACCGAAGAACGCAAGGCCGAAGCCGGCGAACTCGGCATGATCGCGATCGACGCGCTGTTTTCTCCAGTGCGCAACGTGGGTTACCGCGTGGAGAACACCCGCGTCGGCGACATCACCAACTACGACAAGCTGATCATGACCATCGAAACGGACGGGACGATCGAACCGCAGGCTGCGATCAACCAGGCCGTCACCATCTTGCTCGACCATTTCTCGGTTTTGAAACCGAAAGAGGAGGCGGCAGCCGCGGAAGAGCCGGCGTAATTTCACTCTATGCGTCACCGACATAAATCAAAAATCCTCGATCGCAAAACCGGCCCGCGCCGTTCGCTCTTGAAGAGCCTGGCGGAGAGCATTATTTTGTACGAGAAAGTGCGGACCACCAAAGCGAAAGCCAAGACCGTCCAGGCGCTCGTCGAGCGTTCCATCACGGTCGGCAAAACCCCGACGCTTGCGGCGCGCCGCAAACTGATCGCCACCTTCCACACGGAAATGCCGGTCAAGAAGATTCTCGAAGTGCTCGGCCCGCGCTACCAGACCCGTCCGGGCGGCTACACGCGCATTACCAAACTCGGCAATCGCAAAAACGATGCCGCGGAAATGGTTCAAATCGAATTGGTCTAATATGGCATTCCAGATCTCCCGCGAAACCCATCACATCGACGCGACCGGCAAACGCCCGGGACGCTTGGCGTCTCAAATCGCGATGCTCCTGATCGGGAAAAACAAACCGTCCTACACGCCAAACGTGGACAACGGGGACAAGGTGGAGGTCACGAATGTGAAAGGCCTCGTGTTCAGCGGAAACAAGGCGGAAGGCAAGGTCTACCAGCGGCACACGGGCTTTCTCGGACACCTGAAGGAGAAGCAGGCGAAAACGCTGCAGCGCGAAAAGCCGGCGGAAGTGCTTCGCCACGCCGTCAGCCGCATGCTTCCGAAGAACAAGCTCCGCACCAACCGTCTCAAGCGTCTCACCTTCAAAGGCTAACTATGGCAACCACCGCAACAACTGCAGACCGCTACACCCGGACGCTCGGTCGCCGCAAGGAGGCGGTGGCGCAGATTCGGATGACGCACGGGACCGGCAAGATCATGGTCAACGACAAGCCGGTCGAAGTGTATTTCCCGCACGAAGAATGGGTCCGCGTCATCAAATCGCCGTTCGTCCTGGTCGGCATGGAAGACAAGTTTGACGTGACGGTCAAAACCAACGGCGGCGGCGTCCGTGGTCAGGCAGACAGCCTGCGCCTCGCGATCGCCCGCGCGCTCATCGTGTACAACCCGGACTTCCGCGCGAGCCTCAAAAAGCAGGGGATGCTCGCCCGCGACGCGCGCGTCAAAGAACGCAAAAAGTACGGCAAAAAGAAAGCGCGCCGATCGCCGCAGTGGAGCAAACGTTAATCCGCATTCCCAATCCCGAGGACAGGCCTCGGGATTTTTGTTTGCCAACAACCGGGCAGGAGGGCGCTTTTTTTTCGGTTCCATGCGTGCTAAGATACCCCCACTGTGACGGCCAGCTTAGCCAAAAATACGTTTTATCTGACGGCGGCGTCCGTGGGGCAGAAGGTGCTTGCCTTCGTGTATTTTTTGTTCCTGGCGCGCGTCATGCACCCCGAAAGCACCGGGGCGTACTATCTCGCCCTTT
>CAZOPY010000057.1:0-6426 GCA_964581945.1 uncultured Gammaproteobacteria bacterium
GTACGTGGAAGCGGCGGAGAGAGGCGTCCCGAGCATCGCTACGCGCCAACCCGGGGTCGACGAGGCCGTCGTGGACGGCGAGACGGGCGTTCTTGTCCCGGACGGAGACGTCGAAGCGCTCGCGGAAGCGATCCACCGTCTTGCCACCGATGCAACCGAACGCCGACGCTTGGGCGAAAACGCCCGAGCGCGTGCGATCTCGACCTTTACCTGCGACGTTCAATTCTCACGACTCGACCCTCTTCTGTGAACACAACGATTTCCGTTATCATCCCGAGCTACCAGCACGCCGGTACCATCCGCGCGTGTCTTGAAAGTGTGTTTGCGCAAACCCGGCAACCTGACGAAGTGATCGTCGTGAACGACGGCAGCACGGATGGGACCGAAAAGATCCTCGCGCAATACCGCGGACGTATCACCGAAATCAACCAGCCGAACCAGGGAAGCAATGCGGCGCGAAACAACGGGTTGGCACTTGCCCGCGGCACATACGTAATTTTTTGCGACGCGGACGTCGTGATGCGCCGCGACATGCTTGAAAAAATGGCGACCCTGCTCGACGCGCATCCGGAAACGAGCTACGTCTATTCAAGTTTCCGGTTCGGTTGGAAGAAATTCCGCAGTTTTCCGTTCGATCCCCAGCATTTAAAGGAGATGAACTTTATCCACACGACCAGTCTCGTTCGTCGCGAGCACCTGCCCGGGTTCGATCCGGCGCTGAAGCGCTTCCAGGACTGGGACGTCTGGCTCACCATGCTCGATCAGGGCCACATCGGGATGTACCTGGACGAGGAACTGTTTCGTATTATCGATCAACATGGCCGGCGCGGCATTTCGCAATGGCGCCCATCATTCCTGTATCGCATTCCGTGGCAGTGGTTTGGATGGAAACCGCCGTCCATCCAGCGGTACGATGACGCGCGACGGATCATCCACGCCAAACACGGGCTATGATTTCGATTATCACGGTCAACTACAAAACGAAAGCGTATCTTACGCAGATGCTCGAGTCGCTGCATCGCACGCATCCCGGCGGAGGGTTCGAGTTGTTCGTGGTCGAAAATGGTTCCGGAGAGGACCTGTCTGACCTCGCAGCCGTCTATCCCCGGATGAAACTCATCGTGAGCGACACGAATCTTGGATTCGCGGGAGGCAATAATCTCGCGATCAAACAGGCGAGCGGAGAATTCGTTCTTCTCGTGAACCCGGATATTCAGTTCGATGACGATGCGGTGAGTCACATCGAGCAACGGATGAGGGAAAATCCGAAGGTCGGAATCGGCGGCATCTCACTCAAGAATCTCGACGGGACACAGCAGGACTGCGTCTGGCGATTTCCAACACCCCTTGATCAGCTGCTGCTTCTCTTAAAAATCCCGCATCTTTTTCCACGGATCGGACCGGTCCGACGGTGGCTCATGAAGGATTTCGACTACTCGAAGAGCGCGGACGTCGATCAGGTGATGGGAGCCTTCTTTTGTATCCGTCGCGAACTGCTACGTGACATCGGCCCGCTCGATGACGGATTCTTCATGTGGTACGAGGAAGTGGACTACTGCAAGCGTGCACGGGATGCGGGCTGGCGCGTGCGCTATTTCGCGGACGTGCATGCCCGGCACAAAAAAGGGAGCAGCTTTCTCTCGATCACCACGATGAAAAAACAGGCGATGGTTCGCAAAAGCCTGCGTCGATACATGCGCAAGCATTATGGCGTCGTCGGATGGCTCCTGTTTACCCTGCCCGAGCCCCTGTATCTCGCGATCGCCATTGTTTCAAGCCTGATCAAACCCGTATGATCCGCGAACAATTCTTCGGCAAACCGTTTTTCCTCATCCTCGCCGCGCTTGCGGCGACGTTTGCGGTCTCGGTCGCGATCTTTCAGTCGCCCGCGGTTCCGTTCGTGATGGCCGCGATCGCGCTCGGCGTCTTTGTTCTCACCTGGAAACGGCTGGATCTCGGGCTGTTTGCCGCGATCGCGGAACTGTTTGCCAACTCACATGGACACCTCATGCAAACGAGCGTGGCCGGATTCTCCGTTTCGTTGCGCATGGCCGTGTTCGTTGCGGTTATGAGCGCGTTTTTCTTCTTGTTTGCGACCGGCAAAGCACGGGTGAACATTTCGGATGCGCGCCTGCGTCCTTTTTTGCCTCTCGTCGTCGCCGTTGCCATCGGGTTTGCCATCGGTCTGTCGCAAAACGACGCGCACAGCGCGTTTGACGACGGCAACGCCTACTTCTACCTGGCGTACCTGTTGCCGATCCTTGCGATCGAATGGACGGCGGCGCGCAAACGCCTTCTTCTGCAGGTATTCGCCGCGGCCGCTGTTTGGGTGTGTCTTCTGACGATCGGCATCTTGTACGTGTTTACGCATTTTCCGGAATACGTGCTCGGTCCGGCGTACACGTTCATCCGAGACACCAGGACCGGCGAGCTCACGAAGATGTCCGGCGCCATTTTCCGGATTTTCTTGCAGGCACAATTTTCCGTGATCGTGTTCGGCTTCCTGCTCGCCCCGTTTCATTTCGTGAAAAAGACGCGGCGGACCTGGCTGCATCTGCTCGCCTCGGACACGCTTATCGCCGCCACGATCCTGGTGAGTCTGTCGCGCAGCTTCTGGATCGGGATCTTCGTCGGCGGGGTCGCCTTCGCCATTCTGCACGGTCAGTTCGCCTGGAACGGCTGGAAGACGGCGGCAAAAGGGGTCGGCACGGCGTTCTTGGGCGGTGCGTGCGCCATTGTTTTGCTCGTCCTGATCGTATTGTTTCCGTTCCCGTACCGCGTCGGTTCGATCGGAGACCTCTCGAGCCTGTTTTCAAAACGGACGACGGACATCAGCGACGTGGCGGTATCTAGCCGATGGAAACTGCTCGGCCCGCTCATGGATGATATTTTCGCCTCGCCGATCATAGGCAGCGGCTTCGGAGAAACCGTGACGTTTCAAACCGACGATCCGCGCGTCCGCGTCTTCTCGCCGGATGGAACATGGACCACGTATTCTTTGGAGTGGGGCTGGCTCGAGCTCTGGCTCAAGATGGGTTTGCTCGGTCCGCTGGCGTTTCTATACCTCTTGTATTGGGTGATCAAATCGCTTTGGTTCGGCCTGTTTGGCGAGCAGCGGTGGATCTCCTCCGCGCTCATCGGAAGCGTGGTGGCGCTCTACGCGATGCACGCGCTTTCGCCATACCTCAACCATCCGCTCGGACTCGGGCTCTTACTCCTGACCGTTCCGTTTTGGCACATCAAAAAAACCGCCCCGGAGGCGGCCACAGAACAGGAACGCGCGGTGCCTACGCCCGCTCAAGCGAGCGTCGCACCGCTCACATCCGAATAACCTCGAATGAAATCCGCCGCGCGCATGGCGGATTTTCCTTCCGGCTGAAGGATCAGAATTTGCAGATCCTGGTCCGCGCAGGAGACGAACAGATCGGTTCCGGAAACGGAAATCATTCCCGGCGTGCCGGTGGCTGGACGGTGCGTGGGTTGCGCCTCGATGATCTTCACGCGCATCGGCTTGCCGTGGCGCGAGAGGACGGTCCACGTGCCGGGCCAGGGTTCGTAGGCTCGAATCAGACGGTCCACGGTCTGACAGCTTTTGTTCCAGTCAATGCGTCCGGAGTCGCGATCTAAAAGCGTGGTGATCGTCGCAAGCGCATTATTTTGCACGCGGGGCTTCGCGCGGCCGGCGGCGATCGCCTTGAGCGTACGCACGAGCAGCGGCGGGCCGAGACGCATGACGGTCGCACTGAGCGTCGGCAGCGTTTCGCGCGAATCAAGGACGATCGTTTCCTGGGCGAGGATCGGTCCGGTGTCCATGCCCGGATCGAGCTGCATGACGGTGATCCCGGTTTCGGCGTCGCCGTCCGCGATCGCGGCGTTCATCGGGGTCGGTCCGCGGTGGCGGGGAAGGAGCGACGGATGCACGTTCACGCACCCATGCTTCGGCAGAGCGAGAACAGGGGGCGGGATGATTTTTCCGTACGCCACGACAACAAAAACGTCCGCGTCATAGGCGCGGAGTTTCGCAACCGCTTCTTCGGATTTGAGCGTTTTGGGTTGATACACCTCGATCCCGCGCTCGAGAGCGAGCGCTTTGACCGGCGGGGCGGTGAGGATCTGTTTGCGTCCGACCAGTTCGTCCGTTTGTGTAACAACACCCACGACGTCAAACGCCGGATCGGCGAGAATCGCGTCGAGAAACGGGACCGCGAGTTCCGGGGTTCCGAAAAAAACCGTGCGCATCACAGACGGGGCGGGCTCGTGAATTTGTGCACCTTGTCGATGAACAGGATCCCGTCCAGGTGATCGATTTCGTGCTGGAAGATGATGGCTTCGAGACCGGCCGCTTTCAGCTGCACTTTGTTGCCATGACGATCGTGCGCCTTCAGTTTGACGGCGCGGTGGCGCTTCACGATCCCGAACACGCCCGGAACGGACAGGCAGCCTTCCTCGCTTTCGACCGTGCGGAGCGAGGCGGAGATGATTTTTGGGTTGACGAACGCCTGCGGGCCGGCTTTGGTTTGCACGATGATCACGCGCTTCTTCACGCCCGTCTGCGGCGCCGCGATCCCGATCCCGTCCGCGATTTTCATCGTCTCCGTGAGCTCGTCGATCCATGCCTGCATCTTCGGATCCTTAAGCGACGCCAAATCAACCGGTTCAGACGGCTTTCTGAGGTCAGGATTCGGTTCGCGGAGGATCTGTAACATAGGGGACATGATCTCAGGAAATCGCGTTTGTGTCAATAATAACATGGTCGGGAAGGGTCCTCAACACGGGCAGAAGCGTTTGGAGAGCGGCAGGCTGGACCGTGAGCTGAATGGAGGTTGGTCGTGCCTCTTGGCGGGGGATGATCGTGAGCGAGACGCCCGAGATGGGTTCGATTTTTCCTCGCGCGAGGTCCAGCTCTATCTCGGCCCGGCGAAGATCGGTCCCGTGGCAGGTGAGACGCATGCGGCGAGCGAACGGCGGATATCCGTAGTCGCGGCGAAGCGACAACTCGTCGCGCAGCGCCGAAAGCGGATCCAGGAAGGCGCGCGAGAACAGGTCGGCGACGCGCGTCTGGATAAGGCAGGCGGCGTGAAACCGCTCGGCCAACCCCTGGCGTTCACGAATGCGACGCAGGGCGTTTTCAAACGAACGGAAGGTCGGATCGTGAAGCGGGAGATCGGCATCCAGATCAACGACAAGCCCGATGTCGTTGCGCTTTTCGAATGGATCAAAAACAGTTTCCGTTAGGTGATCCGTTGCGACAAGAATCGGCGCAGAAAGATCCTCGTTCACGCCCGTTTCGACGATCGAGACCGGGATGCTCGGAAACAGTTTCCCAAATGCCGCCTTGACCCCGCGCGTCCCGAACCCCTGTTCAAACAGATGCGTTCCGTTGCAAGACGGACAGGACAGCGGGATGGGCTGCACGAGATGGCATCGGTGACAGCGCACCGTCGTTTCGTACACGGTCAGCGCGCCGCCGCAACGCGGGCAGGGAAACGCATGGCCGCAATCGCCGCAACGCAACGCGCGCGCTTTGCCTTTGCGATTGAAAAAAGCGATAACGCGTTTGCCGGAAGCAAGCGTCCGCTCGATCGCTGTCGCGGTCGTGTAGGCGATCAACGGATGCGGCGAGGCACCGCGTTCGCGCCTGAGATCAACAAGCGGCGTCGCGACCTCTGTCGCCGGCATGAGCACGTGCGCCTCCTCGAATCGGACAAGATCGTCCGGTCGCGGCAAGACATCGAAAAAATACAACCGCGCGCCGGTGCGTTCCGATACGTTCCACGCGTTTTCGCGCGCATCGTAACGCGGATTCTTGTCCGCCTGCTTGTGATTTTCATCCCCGGAACGGAGAACCAGAATCGCGTCAACATCCTCCGGGATGAGCAGCGAGGCCAGCCGCGTTCCGATCAACGTGTCGGTTTTACGGGCACGGAACGAGCTCCAGGCGTCGAAGCGGCGGCCGGCGGCCTCCTCGCCGGTCATGAGCGACACGGAACGCGGCGCGAAAAAGGGGACAAGCGCCCGCGCTTCACGCACGGTCGGAACAAGAACGACGATCCGCTCGTCGCGATGCGCAAGCGCGTACGCAACCGCAAGCGCCGCGGATTGGACAAAATCGCTTGCCGTGACAAACGCGCGACGGTGTCCCTGCATTGCGTCAAATTTTTTCGCGAGCGCGGGCGCTTCGCTCGCGCGCACACGCAGGGAAGCGGCGGGGAAGATCTCTTGAAGGGAGAGACGTTTCCCCGGGGTCGGGAGCGCGGCGTACAGCAGGGAAGAAACGGACTGCGCCAGATCCGCGGCGAGCCACTCGTAGAAGGCGACCTCTCCCGGCGTGAGGCGAAGATGCGCGACGACGTCGGTGATGGTTTTCCAGCGATCCGGCGAACCGGTCTTTTCATTGAACCCCTTCACGATCCCGAACACCTCCTG
>CAZOPY010000058.1:0-6020 GCA_964581945.1 uncultured Gammaproteobacteria bacterium
GGATCTGCGTGCAGCGGGCCTCGATGTCCTTCTTCTTCCCACCACCGTCGACGACCGTGGTGTTCTCCTTCTCGATGGTGACGCGCTTGGCCTGGCCCAGCATGGCGAGCGTGACGTTCTCGAGCTTGATGCCGAGGTCTTCGCTGATCACCTGGCCGCCGGTCAGGATCGCGATGTCCTCGAGCATCGCCTTGCGGCGATCGCCGAAGCCCGGCGCTTTGACCGCGAGCGTGTTGAACGTCCCGCGCAGCTTGTTGACGATGAGGGTGGTGAGCGCTTCGCCATCCACGTCTTCCGCGACGATGACGAGCTCTTTCTTCCCGCTCTGTGCGACCTTTTCGAGCAGCGGGAGCATGTCCTGCACCGAGCTGATCTTTTTGTCCGTGATGAGGATCGCGACGTCGTGGTACTCCGCTTCCATGCGCTCCGTGCTCGTCACCATGTACGGCGCGATGTACCCCTTGTCGAACTGCATCCCTTCGACCACCTCGACCTCGACGCCGAACGAGGTCCCTTCTTCGACCGTGATCACGCCGTTGTCGCCGACCTTGGCCATCGCTTCGGCGATCTTCGCGCCGATCTCTTTGTCGTTCGCGGAAATCGAAGCGACCTGTTCGATCATCGCCCCGCTGATCGGGGTCGCGATCTTCGTTTTGATCTCGTTCACGATCGCGTCGGTCCCCTTCTCGATCCCGCGACGGATGAGCTGGGGATTGGTCCCGGCCGTGACATTGCGCAACCCTTCGGCGATGAGCGCCTGGGCGAGCACGGTCGCGGTCGTGGTCCCGTCTCCGGCCACGTCGTTGGTCTTCGAAGCGACCTCTTTTACGAGTTCGGCTCCAAGATTCTCAAACTTGTCGTCGAGTTCGATCTCCTTCGCGACCGACACGCCGTCCTTGGTGACCGTCGGCGCGCCAAACCCGCGGTCGAGCACGACGTTGCGACCACGAGGTCCAAGCGTGACCTTCACCGCGTTCGCGAGTTTATCGACGCCGCGCTTCAACGCATGACGAGCGTCTTCGTTGAACAGAATTTGTTTTGCCATAGATTTATTCGATTACCGCGACCACGTCGTCGCTCTTGATCACGAGGTACTCGACCCCGTCGATCTTCACTTCATCCGGCGCGTACTTTTTGAAGACGATCTTCTGACCGACCGACACCTCCATCGGCGAACGCGACCCGTTCTCGAGCACCTTGCCCGGGCCCACCGCGACCACCTCGCCGCGCTCGGAGCGCTCCTTGTCGATGGTGTCCGGCAAAACGATCCCGGACTTGGAAACCTCCTCGTTGGCCAGGGACTTCACGATCACGTGGTCCCCGATTGGACGCAATTTCATAGGCAGAGCTTAATAAACGAAACCGCTAGCAGTCCTCCCTCAAGAGTGCTAGCGGGGTCATCTTAGTCGGGTTATTTTAGGCTGTCAACCCTCCTTTTTTGGCTCGCTCCAGCGGATCATAAGCGCGAAACAGAAGGCTGCCAGCGCGAGGCCGGACCAGTCGGTCCAGAGGTAGTGGTCGAGAGACGCGAGGACGATGAGGATCGTGCCGAGCGCGAGGCTGAAGATGCGGCTCTGGATCCTGACGGCTTTGCGGGCGCTGCGATGGATCGCGTAGATCCCGTTCACGAGCGTGATGAGTCCAAGCACGCCAGTTTCGGCGAGGATGAGCAGGATGGTGTTGTGCAGTGGTTGATACGCATACGGCGGACCCCCGGGTGAAACCGTTTCGAGCGCGACGGTGTAGGCGCCGACTCCGACGCCGGTCACCGGGTTCAGACGCAAGACGTCATCCAGCCATCCGTATTCGCCTTGCCGTTCGTCGAGCGATTTTGCTTCGAGACGTGCGGTCGGATCAAATCGCGTGAACAGCGGCTGGCGGAATTCGGCGACGGTCACGCTGACAGCCAGGAGGCACAGCACGATCATGGGGATCGCTTGTCTCGGCAGCGTTTTTCTAAACCACAGCATGCTCACGGCGATCATGAGCCAGGCGGCGGCGAGCGCGATCCAGGCGCCGCGCGAAAAGGTGATGACGAGCGCGGACGCGAACACGACCACGGTCGCGTAGTCCCAGGATCGCGCGCGCTTGGGCTCGCTTGCGAGACGCCAGAGGAGGAGGAGCATCGCGACCGCGAGGAATCCGCCGAACTCATTCGGGTGCGAGAAGGATCCGTACGCGCGCAAGACGCGCGCGCTTGCCGTTTCGATCACGGACGCGCCCGGAGTCGAGGCGAGATGTTCGGCAAGTCCGAGCCATTTGAACGCGGGGCTTGTCCCGGTCATCGCCTGGTACCAGCCGAGCGCGGCGGGCGCAAGGAGGCCGGCGAGAAAACTGTCCGTCAGCTTGCGCGTCGAGAGCTGCGGGGCGAGGAGAAGGATGACGAACACGAACGCCACACACACATGGAACGCCATCGCGAACGAAAGAACGGGACGCACGGAAAAAAGGATGGACAGCGCGACGGCGGCAAGGAACCACGCCCCGCGCGTGATCACGAGGCGCGCCGAACCGGTGAGCGCTGTTTTGCCGCGTACCACCATCGCGAGCAGCACCAACAGCTCCACGGCATACAAACTCAGTTTCCCATACTCCCACGGTCCTGAGGCGAGCGTGAGCGACGCAAAAATCCACCGCGTCTGCCACGGCAGCAAAAACACGGCGGCGTACGTAAGGCACGAGGCGATTTTTTGTCGGGTCAGAGCGTCGCGCACAGCTTTTTCCATTTCTCACGATAGTCCTCGCGACGATCATTCTCATGAAACTTCAGCATGTCGTCGCGCACCACGACGCACGAGTCGCGATTCGCGAGCGCTTGCAAACGCGGCGGCAGTCGGCGTTCCTGTACGCGTCGCGCCAGGCGCTCGAACGCGCTCGCGAGCGGGACGCAGGCGGGCGGCGTGCGCGCGGGCGCAAGTTCGGGGTGCGCTCCCGCGGCGAAGGCGTTGGGAAGATACGCCCGCGTCCAGCCGTTGCTCGCCCCAAATGCACTGAACGCTCCCTTGCGCTCGAGCACGGGGGTCAGCGCGTGCGTCCACAGCGCGAGATACGGGTCCGCGTCCGGAAGCGCGAGCGGGGCGATGTCGCGCGCTTCGTGTGAAAGAAAAAAACTGAAGCAAAACGGGTCCTGCGCCACCGCGTCGCGCGAGGGACGTTTGCCAAGCAGCGCGAACGGAGCAACGAGCAGCAGACGCGTCGCCCACACCGTTCCCGGTTCGACGAGGATGAACAGGTCCACGTCGCTTTGCGCGTCCGTGTGATGCCACGCGAGCGTGTTGCAAGCCGCCACGCCACGCACGGACGGGAGCAGCGCGAAAAAATGCGTGGCGCGTTTCAATTTCGCAAACTTGCGCGCCGCGTCAAGGAATCGCGCCTGCCGATCCGCAACGAGCGACGCGAGCGGCTGACCGTTGTTGAGCGCGATGAACCCGCTTCCGTAGGCGAGCCGCTCGCGCAACCAGGCGCTTCCCTCGAGCGCCGCGTCCACCTCTTCAAGCCGGTACGCCCGGTCCGGGCAGAGCAGCCACTTCCACAGTTCGAACGAGGTCAGCGGATACCCATGCATCGCAAACCAGGCCACGGTCTGACCAATGGCGCGCTCAAGGTTGGTCGCATCCCCACTCATACGCAGCCATCATAGCCCATCCCGCCTCTGTCTGCGGGCCGCGTTATCCACAGTTCCAAACGAAAACCCCGGGCTTACGCCTGGGGTTTCTCGGTGATGATCGGGGTCGGCGGCGCGTCCTTGCTTTTTGCCCGAAGCACCAGGTACTGCTGCAGAATCGCGAGCGCGTTCATGATGATCCAGTAGAGCGTGAGCCCGCCCGGAAGCGAGAACCCGATCACGGTCGTCATGACCGGCATCATGTACATCATCGTCTTGTTCATCGACGCCATGGCGTCTTCGTCCTTCGCGCCCTCCTTCTTGCGGAGGTTCGCGGGCGGACGTTTGGTGAGCAGCATCTTCGTCTGGAAAAACTGCAGGATGCCGGCGATCACCGCAAGGTAGATGTGCGGCTGCGACAGATCGATGAACCCGAGAAAATGCGGGTTGATCGATCCCGGATTCGGGATGAACGAGTACAGCGCACTCAGGCTGTCGGCTTTGAGTCCGGCGCGCAGCACGGAGTAGAGCGCGATCAGGATCGGAAGCTGGATGAGCAGCGGCAGGCACGACGCGAGCGGATTCACCTTCTCGGTCTTGTACAGTTCCATCATCGCCTTCGCTTGCGCCTCCTGGTTGTCCTTGTACTGCACCTTCAAGGCGTCGAGTTTCGGCTGCAGGTCCTGCATCATCTTTTGGGACTTGAGCGACGAACGCGTGAACGGCCAGAGCACCAGCTTGATCACGATCGAAATCGCAATGATCGCGAACCCAAGATCCTTCCCCGGGATCACGTCGTACAGAAAAATCAGGAGGTTGAACAGCGGTTGATAGAGGACGGTATAGAACATAGCGAGCTACGCGCTGGTTTCTGAGCTCGGCGCTTCCGGCGCCGGCATCTGTTCGGCCTTGGGCGCCTCGGAGGCGGCAGGCGTTTCGGCCGGAGCTTCCGTCGGCGCTTCGGCGGCCGGCAACCCCGCGTCGTTCACATTGATCTTCCAGCCGGTTAGGCGCGCGGCCAAACGGACGTTCTGCCCGCCCTTGCCGATCGCAAGCGAGAGCTGATCCGCGTCCACCTTCACGACCGCGGCCTTCTCCGCTTCGTTCAATTCCACCGCTTTCACCTTTGCCGGCGCGAGCGCGTGGCCAATAAACGATTCCGGCTTTTCGTTCCATTCGATGATATCGATCTTTTCCCCGCCGAGTCCCTGGATGATCGTCTGAATGCGCGTGCCGCGCTGACCGATGCAGGCGCCGATCGGGTCGAGGTTCGGGTCATTGGTCGCAACCGCGACCTTGGAGCGCGAACCGGCCTCGCGCGCGATCCCCTTGATCTCGACCAGGCCTTCCGCCACTTCCGGAATTTCCACCACGAACATTTTCTTCACGAGTTCCTCCGACGTGCGGGAGAGCAAAATCTCCGGGCCGCGGCTGGTGAGCGACACCTGGCGCACGTACACCTTGATCTTGTCGCCCGGCGCGTAGCGTTCGGTCGCGATCTGATCTTCGGGGCGGATGATGCCGGCCACGCGATTCAAATCGACGAGCACGATGCGGCCCTCGCGGCGCTGCACCGTTCCGTTCACGACCTCGCCTTCCTGTTCCTTGTATTCGTTGAAAATGATTTCGCGTTCCGCTTCGCGCAGCTTCTGGGTGATCACCTGCTTCGCGGTCATCGCGGCCATGCGCCCGAACTCGCCCGGCTGCGGGAGCTCGGTCTTGATCACCTCGCCGAGCGTCGCGTCCGGTTTGAGCTTCACGGCCTCTGAAATCATGAGGTCCGTTTTGGGGTTGTACTTCGGTCCCTCGTCCTCTTCGCCCATGGCCATCGCCCCGACCGCTTCCCCGCGAGCGCGCGCCGCTTCCATCTCTTTGACCGCGGCTTCCATGCGTTCTTTGCGTTCGAGTTCTTTGCGTTCGAGTTCCTCGAGGTCCATGTCCTCGACGACCGTCTTCACGTCGTACACGCGAATGTCGCCGGTGGCGGGATTAAAGGACGCTTCGATGTTCTGATTTTTCTCGCCGAAGTCCTTGCGATACGCAGCCGAAAGCGCCGCCTCGATCGTTTCGAGAACCGCGTCGTAGGACAGGCCCTTTTCTTCGCAAATTTGTCGGATGGCTTGTTCAATGGGAGAGGACATAGTCCTGAGGAATAGGTCTTATAACGACGAAACCCGTCGTTGTCGACAGGTTCCAGTGCAAACAGTCTAGCAAGATCAGAACCCGGCGTCAATGCCGGAAAAGTGTTGGATGTCCGGCGTCGTGCCGTCTCCCCACAGGATCGCGATCACGTCGAGGCGGAACGGCCGCCGCTCCCAGGCGCGCTCGCGCAGGATGTGCTCGGCCGCGTTCGACATGTGTCGGATTTTTGTCGGGGTGACCGCTTCCTCCGGGTAGCCGAATCGCGCGTCGTGCC
>CAZOPY010000059.1:0-5987 GCA_964581945.1 uncultured Gammaproteobacteria bacterium
TCCGTCGAGCACCCGCCGGATAAGACGCTGTCCCTCGGGCACCCCCATCTTAAAAAGCGAGAGAGCGCACTCCGCCTGAATCACCGGCGCGACGTCCCAGTCGAGCCCCTCGCGCAGGAGCGGCTGCATTTCCATGAAGCGCACGTCGCCGGCTGTTTTGAGGCCGATGCGCAGTTCGTGGCGCTGCGCGGTCGTGAGATGGACGTATTCGCGCGGCGAGTGGGCGAGAATCATCCCGCGAATGATCGGTTTGAGTTTTTCCCGTTCCCAGGGAAATTGCCAGAGTGCGACGATCGCGTGGCTGCGGATGAGCGGATCCTTGTCGAGCAGCACGCGTCGCGCATCATCGACGAGCGCCGGATCATGGAAGAGCCGGAGCGAGTGAATGCAGTCTGCGCGCGTGTCGTGATCGCCGCGCTGCAGCAGTTCCAAGAGAAACGGAACGATGTCCGGATCCTCGAGATGGATAAGCGCGTCGAGCGCCGCAGCGCGGATCACTTCGTCCTGATCGCGCTCGAACAGGGCGCGAAGCTGCTGAATAGCGTGGTGGCGGGAAAACGCGACGTCGTAGAATTGCTCGTTTGTCAGACGAAATTCACCCAACGCCCGGGCGGCGGCCAGACGCAGCGCCGGTTCTTCGCTCGTGAGCTGGTGGATGAGCACACGCATGGTGGTCGGGTCGGTAATCTGTCCGAGGACCCGCACGACCCCTTCCTTGATGGAAAGCGGTTCGGAGACGTCCTTCAGGGTATCAATCAGCTTGCCGATTCCGCTGCGCTTCAGATATTTGTGCTCGACCAGCGTTTCAATGGCGCGGCTTTTGGTTTTGAGGTCGCCGTAGACCAAATTATTTTCCAGAATCCGGAAAAATTCGTGGCGAACGTAGAAGTTCAACGCGAAACGGATGATGAGAAGCAGCAAAATCAGCACCGCAAAGACGCGGATTTCCAGCTCAATCGGCGAACGCGGGACAAAATACGCGAGCGCGAGGGTGAGCAAGCTCCCGATCCCGCCTCCCACGGTCACGACATATCCATCAAGAAAGGACGTGACCTTCGGACGGTGCTCGTCCGGAATGATGCCGGTCATCACCTGGATCGAATTGTTTTGGATGCTCAAAATAATGTCGCGCACGAAGTACACGCCGATGACCACGGGGAAGATCGGAAAGGCGAACATAGCGAGATCAAGCCCCGTGACCAGGTTCGACACGAAAAACATCCCCCGCGTGAGCCCGATGCGCTCGAGGATCCGGTTCAGGAACAGCGTGTCGAACAGAATGCTCCCAAGACAGCCGGCCAACAGGTACAGACCGCTAAACTGCGTAAACGCTTCCTCGGTCGGGAAGGCGCGATCCGACACCTCGGCAAACACGAAACCGAACAGCCGATTGAAAAACCAATGGAGCAGCACCACGGCCGCGAGCGCCATGATGAACTTCGACCCCATCACGTAGCGGAACACGCGTCTGAGCGCGCCGGTCCCTTCTTCTTCCTTCTTTTGCGAGTACGCAAGATACCAGTCGATCTCCTTGGCGTAGATGCGGCGGAACAGCGCAAGGCAGGGCGAGGTCGCGGCCATGAAGGCGATGGCGACCAACAGAATCCCGGCCGGATCAATCACCGGCGTCAACCATTCGAGCAGCGCGCCGGCAACCATCCCACCCACCGTTCCCGCAATGCCGAGCAGAGGAAAGAGCCGTTTGCCTTGGCTCGTGGAAAACACGTCGTTAATGAGCGTCCACAGCTGCGAGGAGATGAACGAGAGGAACGCCGAATTGCCGAGCAGACCGAAGAAGAAATAGGCGTACGTATACATCTGCGCTCCGTCGCTCGGCTTGTTGGCTTCGCCGAGCAGCACCCAGCTCAGAAACACGAACAGGATCGCGGCGGCGTTGAACAGGTGCATCACCGTTGTTTTTTTGTACACAACCACCCCTTTGGCGTAGGCGACGGACCCGACCAGAATGGCAATGGAGCTGGAAAGATACAGGAGCGGGAACAGGTTCACTCCGAGGCGCTTGATAAAGGTGGCCTGGAGCACGCTCCACACGAGAAAGTTCGCCGTGATCGAAAAAAACAGCGTCAACCAGAGCAGCGACAGCTTGCTCCATTCGCCTTCCCGCACGCGGAACACGCTCCCGAGCGTATTGCGAATGCCGGCTCGTTGAATATCGCTAATGAACATGCGGGGTGGTTACAGGGGGAGCAACGATTGGATGCGGCTTCGCGTCAGGCGGCCGAGACAGGTGATCGCGAGCTGGCGCGGGCGGACCCAATCCGCGACGACCCGTTCGACATCCGCGCGCCGCACGCTTCGCCAACGCGCTTCATAGGCCGCCGGGGTGACGAACAGGTGATGCAGGAGCAGGTTGCCGGCGAAAAATTCCGCGCGCGGGCCGAGTTGATCCAACGTAACGGTCGACCCCCCGACGAGCACATGGCGCGCCAGGTCGATTTCATCTTGCGTGAGCGGATGCGTGCGCAGATGCAGGTAGCCCTCGATAATCTGTCTGAGCACCGGTTCCAGGTGTCCGGGGCGGCAATCCGTGATGGTGCGGAACATGCCTGCTTCAACGTAGCACTCCAGTCCGGATTGGATGCTGTACACCTCGCCGAGCGCCTCCCGGAGCAACATGGGCAGACGCGAGTGCATGGAACCGCCGAGCGCGGCCATGGCGATTTCGAGCGGGGCGCGATCGCGATGGCTCCAGGCCGGCCCGCGTCCGCCCACCGTGGCGTACGCCTGCCGTCCGTCCAGATTTTTGAGCAGCAAACGCGCCTTTGGCGGCGGCGGCGAGGCGAGCGGGGCAAGCGTGGCGCGGCCGCGCAACCCGCCGAACACCAGATGCGCCGCGTCCAGCACCTTCCGGATCGGCCGGTCCGTCGCGATCGCGAGCACCATGTTGTTCGGGCGATAGGCGCGCGCATGCAGTCCGCGCAGGTCGCGCGCGTCGAATTTTGCGAGGCCGGACGGCGTTCCGGTGATCGTGAGACCGAGTCCGTGGGAGGGAAACAACAGTTCGGCGAACGCGTCCTCCATCGCGTCGTACGGATCGTCCGCCTTTTCGCCGACCTCTTCGATCACCACCTGGCGCTCGCGTTTGAGATCGGTTTCGTTCAAGAGCGGCCTGGACACCACGTCCGCGATGATGCACAGCGCTTCCAAAAGTCCCGTGTCCGGCGCCTGGAAGGTGAACACGGTTGATTCCACGTTCGTCACCGCGTTGAAATCCCCGCCGACGTTTGCGACCGCGCGGTTCAGATCTGACGGATTCGGATAATGCTCGGTCCCCTCGAACAACAAATGCTCAATCAGATGGACGAGCCCGTTGGTGCGCGCGGTTTCATGCTTGCTGCCGACGCCGACCGCGAGCGCGACCGCCGTTGCTTCGGTTTTTGGACGCGGCGAAACGATCACGCGCAAGCCGTTCGAGAGCTTGGCGAGGGTCGTGCCGTCGGGAAGGGTGCGAAGCATGGAAGAAAACAAAAGAAGACCCCTTCAGTATACGATTTTTTCGTCGCTCACACAATTTCGTGTTAAACTATTTCCACGCTGACCCTTCATTCCGCGTTTCCTTGCTTATGGACATGCTCACCCCGACGCCGGTTCCGCCCGCACCCGTGACCTCTCCGTCCACCGCTCCGGCTTCGTCGGTTCCGCCAACGGCGATGCCGCCGACCGCCGCGCCATCTGCCAAAAAACCGCACGGGAAGCTCCCGTACGTGTTGGCGTTGGTCGTGATCGCGCTCTTGATCGTGCTGGGCGTCGTGTTTGCCGCGATCAACGGACTTATTGACCTGCCGTTTTTGTCGCCTAAACCGCCCACATTGAGTGAAATTACGCAGTCGCTTTCGACGATCCAGTCGGCGGAAGTGACGACGGCGTTCGTGCTCAAGGCCGCGCCGCGCGAGGCGAACGTCCAGGAATCCGATCTTTCGAAGCTTTCGTCACCCAACGGGGATGCGGCGAACGCCGCGCTCGCCACGTTTGGCGACACCAGACAGATGATTACCACCGTACCGTCCGATCTTGATGTGGAAGGGTCCATCACGACGGACTGGGCGCGCGCGGACGCGCAAAGCGATTCTCAAACGAGCATTAACGGATCGTTTACGAGCGGGGGGTTTTCCGCTGCGTTCGACGGCGCGGTGCGCGTGGTCGGCACCGACGCCTACGTGCAGGTCAACAAACTCCCGATTCCGTTCGTGGATGTCGGATCGCTGAACGGGGCCTGGGTCAAGCTGCCGGGGAAAGGTCTCGACATGACGGCGCTGTTTGACGCAGAGGATCCGACCACGCAGGTGTTTCAGACCGCTTCGGAGGCCGACAAACCCTCCGACGATTCGACGCACACGGATTGGATGAAGGAACTGAACGTGTTGTTCGAAAAAGAGATCGACGCGGGCGCGCTCACGATTGCGCGGACGGACACGGTGAACGTGGACGGCGTGCAGGCGTGGGATTACACCCTCGCAACCGATGATCAGAAGTTTTTCCAGACGTTCAACGCGCTGTATGACGTGCGCAAGACGACCTTCCCGGACATCGATCAGTTTGTCATCCTGAACAGCCGGTTCACGGACGATCAGATCGCCGCGGCTCAAGAGCTCGACAAAAATAGCTCCTTGCACCTCGTGGTCGGGAAGAAATCGCGCCTGCCGATCTCGTTCACGGAATCGGACGTGATCGCGCCGCGCGCGGAAGACGCGCCGAAGCTTGCGGACAAGGAAATCCAGGTCCGTCTGACGCTCTCGCTTGCCAAGGTGAACGAGCCGGTGCAGATCCAGGCGCCGGAAGGGGCACTCTCGATCAAGCAGGCGACCGAAAAACTGATGGGCCTTACGGACGAGCAGGTGTTGTTCTCGGATCAGGTCAAGATCATTACTGATCTGCGTGACGCGCTTAAGATGTATAAAGATGCGACCGGCGCGTACCCCGCCAACCTGGCGCAGATGGTCGGTCAGGATTTTCCGTCGACGTTGCCCGCAGGGAGACGCACGATCGTAAACATTCCGAACGATCAGTACACGCAGGCGCCGTTCGTCTACAGTGTCTCGGAAACCGACGGGTATCATCTTGTCTATACATTGCATTTCTCGAATGCGATCTCCTCGTTCGAAACGGACGGGTATGTCGACGGAGCCAACACGGCGACCGCCTTCGACAACTCGGTCGAGGGGTATGACGCGACCTACGACGACGATGACGACGGAGATGGCCTGACCAACGGCCAGGAGGACGCCTACGGCACCAGCCGTTGGATGCCGGACACGGACGGCGACGGGTTCACTGACAAGCAAGAAATTGACGGCGGCTTTGATCCGCTCAATCCGCCGCTCTAGACTATGTCCAACCTCCGGCCGTACCTCGCGGCCTATCGCATCGCGCTTTCGCGCGAGCTCGTGTATCGAACGAATTTTATTTTCGGAAGATTGCGCGAGGTGGTTGTGTTCATTGCGTTGCTGTACCTGTTTCTCGCCATTCCAAACGGGCTCGCAGGATACACACGCGGGGAGCTGGCGAGCTACCTTGTCGGCGGGACGTTTCTGACGACCGTACTGCTCGCCCACGCGATGAACGCGATGTCGAACGAGATCAACGAAGGGCAGCTGACGAATTATTTGCTGCGACCCGTGTCGTATCTCGGGTTTTGGACCGCGCAGCAGCTGGCGCGGCGGACGGTCAACGCGGTGGCTGGACTGTTTCAGATCGCATTGCTCCTCGTGCTGTTTCACGGCGTTGATTTCGCGGGGCCGGCGAGCATCGGATCGGTCGCACTCGGTCTGTTGTTCGTTTTCGGGGCGATGGTCCTGGTGCAGATCATTGATTTTCTGGGCGCGGTTAGCTCCTTCTGGGTGCTGCGCGCGTATGGGCCGCGCTGGCTGATCGTCACGCTCCTGACCTTCCTGTCCGGCGGCAACGGCCCGGTCGACCTGTTCCCCGAGCCGTTGCATTCCATCCTCTTTGCCACCCCGTTCCCGCCC
>CAZOPY010000060.1:0-5975 GCA_964581945.1 uncultured Gammaproteobacteria bacterium
AGCTCCTTACTCCTCCTTGGCGCCGGATGTTTCTCCAAGACAGCTCAGCCGACGGCCACCGGCTCTGCGGACATCGCCATCGTCATCAACGCGGATTCTCCGACGGATCCGGAATTGCATCCCCTCATGCTTGGCGTCATTTCCGGCCCGGATCCTATCGGCGGGTCTGTCGGTCCAAGCGTCGTGGAGCAATACCAGGAGTACGGCGTCACGACCGTGCGCAACAACGACTACTACGACGACCGCCTCGACCTCACGGGAATTTTCAATTGCGGCGGGACGACCTATCCGTCCTGGGAGGGTTGCGACGCGAACGACGACAAGAACTATTTCTGGGATTTGAGCGACAAGCAGTATCAGAGCTACATCGATGGAGGGTTTGTCCCTTTCTTGCGCGTGGGCACCGCGGCAGAAAACCCATCGCATCCTCACGCGTACATCTCGCCCCAAAATGCGACGCAGCAGAAAAATCTTATCATCGCCGCGCGCAAAATGGTGGATCGATACGAACACTGGCCCGCGCATCCGAATGCGTTCACGTATCTCGACCTGTGGACCGAATTCCCGGGGCACCTCTGGGATGCGCCGAAATCCACGTTCTACCCGTTCTGGGCAGAACTGTATGTCGCGCTCAAGGCCGAGCACCCGGAGCTGAAAATCGGCGGCCCCGGTCTTCTTGGCGATCCGACCGAAGATGAAAAAGGCTCCAGCACGTCCGAGTCGGTAAAATTTCTCACCGAGCTCTACAACCGCAAAGCCAAGCTCGATTGGTTCGGCTGGCATATCTTCAACCACACGCCGGAGCTGTACGCGACGCGCGCAGCGCAATTCAAAGATCTCCTCGCGGGAACGGGCGAATTTTCGGACGTGCCGTGGGCAAAGGACCATTTTTTTGCCGACACGGAGGTGTTCGTCGACGCGTACAACCTCAACCAGCGGGAAGAGGATAATCGCGACGAGGTTTCTCGCCCGCAGGGCGCTGCGCGGTCTTCCGTCATGACCGCGGTATGGATTGCCATGCAATACGCGGATGTGGAAGGCGCATACTACTATCGCGGAAACGAGCAGGGCGACCGTGATGAGCCGCAATCGAATTCGCTCATTGGCTTCCATGGCGAGCCGCGGATGAACGCGTATGCGTTCCGCTTGTTCGCGCGGCTCACGGAGCGTTACGACACGATACTCACAACGAGCATCCCGGCCGACGACTCGATCAAGAACATCTGGGCGCTCGCCGCCAAGAACGCTCAGGGCGGCACGGCGCTGCTGCTTGCGAACATCACGGACAGTCCCAAGACGTTCACGGTGACGCTACCGGACGGCACCAGTATCACGGACGCGGTGCAGGCGACGATGCGCGTGGTGGACGACGAAAACCTCGGCGACACGGACGTGTCTCTGACGGATAATGTTGTCACCATTCCCGCAAACGGGGTCGAGCTTATTGAGCTCTCCCGATAGCTAGCATAAATCTGGTTCACCACGATGCCCGCTCGATTTTGTGTGGATTTTGTGATAGGGATAGGGATAGTATGCAGTACCGTTTCTGGCGACCCGTCTTTATCGAGCTGATCCTTATCGTTTTGCTTTCGGCCGGATTGTGGGGGTTGTCCCGCTTGCAAGTTCCGTTTGCGCCGGCGCCGTCCCAGCCGGTTGGCGAACCGACACCGCCTGAACCTTCCGAAGGGGAATTGGCTGTCGTGTATGACCTTTCCGGCGTCGGTTCATCCTCCTCGTACCTCGCCGAGCTGTATGCTGGAGGGATGACCGTAACTAAAATTAACCAGAATCAGGCGACCTTCTATTCAGATGTCTGGTCCGAGTCCGTTCAAAGCCCTAACCGAACCTATTCCGTAGAGGCTCTGCCGTGGAACGACGGAAAGGGTTCACGGCATGTGTTCGTGACGCACGGCGATGCGACCGTCTTCGATCGGACCTACCCGATCCAAGATTTTGAGACCAGACACGGTTCGCAGCCAGTCATCCAGGGCTTATCGAACGATGGCCGGTATATCTACGGCACCTCGACCATTGTCGGCACCTGTCCATGCTACTACTCACCATGGCGGTTAGACACGACAGATGGGTCGATAAAGAAATTTTCGGACATCGACGCTCTCTGGCTTGAAATGGAAGTAGATGTCGATGCGCAGACCGGAGCGGTTCTCGCGACCCATAACCCCAATGATGACCGAGTGACTGACTGGGATCCGACCACGGGCAAGCCGTGGGAGCTGTGGATGCTCAACCTGAACGACGACACAACGACCCTTCTGTCGTTGCGGAATGCTCAGGGCACGTTTTTTCGGGTCGTCGGGTTGGCGCTCGCCCCGGATGACCGGCAGTTTGCCGTCTCCCTTGCCAGCTTGCCGAGTAAAGGCAAGGTGATAGGGAAACCGTTGGTATATGTCGGATCCGTCGATGGCACGGATACGGCCCAGACGGTTCTCTCTGGGGTTGTGCTTGATTGGCTCGACGATTACTTGGTCGTCAGACGCGACGTCGACCTGATCGCTCTGCACCTCTCGGATAACGTGATCACAGAGATCACTAGAGATTACGGAATCGAAGGCATCGACCCAGACTTCGCGCGTGTTTCGTACCGAGGCGGACGCGCGTTTCCGACGCGCGGCGGCGACATCGACTGACGCGGCATGTTATACTTCCCTCGTTATGCCATCCAAACGGAGCCTTCGGCGGGAGATTCGAAAGCAGGTGCTTGGGTACATCGCGGCGGCGTTTGGGTTTGTGGCGGGGTTGGCCTGGAACGATGCGATTAAAACGCTGCTGGATCGGTTTTATCCGGCGGCCTCGGCAGGTGCGCTGACGGCGAAGTTCGTTTATGCCGGAGTCGTTACGTTGATTGTCGTTATCATCTCCGTGATCATCTTTTTTCTGACGAAAGAAGAGGAAGAGTCGTAAGCGTTCGTGATGAAAAAAGATCTGCACGCGCAGATCTTTTTGTATGGAGTTATTTCGGAACGAATGGAGGGCGGATCGAGCCGCCCGGACCGCCGCCTCCGGTGCCGACAAGCGCTTGCGCGTCTGTTTTCAGGAGCAGGTTCGGTTGGGATCCATAGACAGATTTCCAATCGGTGATGACCGTCTGCGGGGTGGCCCATTTGATGCGACCGGCTGCGACGTCTGATCGGTAAGATTCGATCGTCTTTTTCAGGCCGTCGATGTATCCGGCGGTGATGATATCGAACGGGGCGGCCATGATGGCCATCGTGTAGATTTTTCCTTCTTCCAACTGGCCACTCGTTTGCAGTTTCAGCAGATCGGCGAGGCCCGGCCACCCGGAGCCGAAGGCGCCGACGTTCGGGAGCGGCGCGTTTGGATCATCGGTCAGGAAATTTTCCGCGTCCTTCGGCCGCCACACGCCGGTGGCGTCGACCAGGTCATCTTGGATGTGCTTGAACGTCCCGCCTCCCCACAAAATGCCGGGGGTCCAGGTGTAGTCGTAATGATTGCCGTGAATCGGCGACCAGAGGTATTCCAACTTGGAATCGCTTGGCGGATAGGCGATGTAGCCCCCGACCACGTTCGAGGGAGTGACCCCCAGCTGTGAAATCAAGGAAGACACGTCCGCATAATTGTAATCGGTCTCGTGCGCATGCGGGTCGATAGAGAACCCGAGGTCGTCATGCATCCACTTGATCAGATTTTTTCCGTTGGTGGTCTCATCGCCATGATCGAACTGCAAATCCGCGAGCAGAAAATTCCAGTCGGATTCGAAGTTAAAGGTGGTCCCTTCGTCGTGAAGCATGGTCGCGAGGTCGACGTAGGCCGCGCGCAGCTGATTGAACGCCGCCTCGTCCTTCGTGTAATCCGCGTGATTGGCATCCGGCTCCTCGATGTGCGTGAGGAGGGATACGTAGATCGGGTTTGAAACGGATGAGGTCGGTGTCGGCGCGGCGGTGTTGGCGGGAACTTGATTGGTTCGCACCGGGGAGGACGGTGTATTTTGCGGAGACGCGGGTCCGGGGATCGTCGTGAGAACAATGAGGACAATGACGCCGACGCCGGCCAGGATCGCGAGCGCGATGATCGCGACCGTTCGGGAAGAGAGTTGTTTCATATGCCTCAAGTATACATGGTTGTGCCATGTTGAAAACCTGTGAATGGAAATTCTTGTCCGTCCTCGAGTCCAATGCTAGGTTGGATGCGCAGGCGACCGTGAGCACATTTAATCCTCACCCGCCTGGAACATATGAGTGGCGTCAAGAAGCCGGCGTAGTTTGTACGCCGGTCGGACCGGCGGCGTTCTAGTTCCGAACATACACGCTCCGAGCGCTCGGGGCGTTTGTGTTTGCGCGCGGCGTTGCTATACTGAAACCGACGTAATTTTCTCTTATGCCAGGACCTGAAACAGGTATGGGGTTTGATCCGTCCACCTTCCGCGCGCCGGGGAAAGAACGCAAAGATGGGCCGCCGGCGAAGGAAATCCCGGAGCACGAATTTTCGATCAGCTACGCGCGCGGATCGGGTCCGGGCGGGCAGAAGCGCAACAAGACCGAAACGAAGGCGCTCCTGCGTTGGAATATTGATGCTTCCTCCACGTTCACCGAAGACGAAAAGGCGACCATTCGCCGCGAGCTCGCGAACAAAATTACGAAAAGCGGGGAGCTGGCGGTCGAGAACGACGTCACGCGGTCGAAGGATCAGAATCGTTCGAGCGCCGTCGCCGAGGCACAGCGCCTCGTCGCCGAAGCGCTCACCCCGGAGACCGAGCGCATCGCCACCGCTCCGAGCCGTAGTGCCAAGGAGCGCCGCTTGGATTCCAAAACCAAGGAGGCCAAGAAGAAAGAAGGGCGCCGCTGGCGTCCGGACGGCGAATAGTATGTTCACGGGGATCATCCAGGGGATGGGGACGGTACGCACGATCGCAGACAAAAAAGGTTTGCGATCTTTTGTCGTCGCGGCGCCATCGGGGTTCACCCGCGGGTTGAAGCTTGGGGCGAGCGTGTCCGTCTCCGGCGCGTGTCTCACGGTCACGCGCGTTCGCGGGAATGCCGTCTCGTTCGACGCGATGCAGGAGACGCTTCAGAAGACGACGCTCGGCACGCTCACGGTCGGCGACCGCGTGAACCTGGAACGATCCGCAACGCTCGGCGACGAGATCGGCGGCCACCTGGTGTCCGGACATGTTTCGGGGACTGGGAAGATCGTCTCCATCAAGCGTCCGCCCAATAATTGCATCGTTCGCGTACGGGTGGATCGCGCGCTCATGCCGTACATTTTTTCCAAAGGATTCATTGCAATCGACGGGGCGAGTTTGACCATCGTCGATGTATTTGCCGATGGCTTCACCGTGCACCTCATTCCGGAAACGCTTGCACGGACCACGTTTGCCGCGCGCACGGTCGGCGACCGCGTGAACATCGAGATCGACGCGCGCACGCAGGCGATCGTCGAGACGATGCGCCGCCTCAAAAAACGACAATAAGAAAACCGACCGCGAGGGGTCGGGAAGAAAGCAGGGGTGGAAGGGATTTGAACCCCCGACCTCCGGATTTGGACTCCGGCGCTCTACCAACTGAGCTACACCCCTAAAGTCGAATCGCGAGAGGACGGTCATCGTAGACCGAATGAGGCTGGATTGTCAAGCGGAGCCCGAACGCTTGACGCAGCGGCTTTTGTGTGGTTTTCTAGGGCCAGGCACAACGTTCGTTTCCCGGTTTGGAGATACCCCGGATGCTATTGGAACCCGTGTCGGTCATACCGACGAAAGGCAGGAGGCTGCATGCACCCGTCCCTCGATTGGGACAGGGTGCAACGCGCCGTGTTCCAAGAAGTCCGTGACAACCGTCTCCCGATGAAGCGCTGGCGCGAAGCCATGCGCTTGCTGCCGGGCCTTCTGGATCTGTGCGGGCCGTTCTCGCGCACGCGTCGCATGGCGAACCGCATCGGGATAGCGTACGTCCGCGGAGGTTCTCCCCAGATCATTGTGCCGACCTGCCCGGCGTATCCGA
>CAZOPY010000061.1:0-5940 GCA_964581945.1 uncultured Gammaproteobacteria bacterium
CGATCCGGAAGACGACGAGGCTCGCAACGGCGTGGTGGATCGTTGGAAGAACGATCCGAACGTGCGCATCGCGGTCGTGTCGGTCCAGGCCGCCGCCGAGTCGTTCGAGATGACCCTTCGCCGGTCCCCCGGGATCGAGAAGCTCACCATCCTCGTCCTGACGCTCGGCTGGAAGCCGACGCAGCTCCACCAGTTCATCGGACGGTACCGCCGTCCGGGGATGGAGATCCCGACTGAGGTGCTCATCGCCGTCATGCGCGGGATGATCGACGAGGCGATGCTCGACGTGAACCGCCAGAAGTGGCGGAACTTCCTGATCGGGGTCCAGGGGATCCCGCTCCAGGACGAGGAGTCGGACGCGCTCGAAAAGCGCATCCGGATCGGCTACCTCGATACGGACGAGAAGTGGATGGGCGACGTGCTCGGCCGCATGCGCGGCGCAGGCGAGAAAAAGGCGCTCGCGCTTCTCGACGGCGACCTGCGCGGTCGCGGGATCGGCGAGACGTTCGCGCGGCTGTACCTCGAGAACGAGGACGGCGCGCTGTCCGGCGACGTGGCGCGGTTCTTGTGCCAGGTGTACAAGCCCTGGCTCCAGGACCGTCGCCTCGCGGCCGAGGACATCCTCGACGCCGCCTGCGGCGTGCTCGTCCTCGAGCGCCGGCTCGGCGAGCCGGTGTACGGGGTCGACTTCAACAAGTGGATGGTCGACGTCGGCCGCGCCCACAGCTACCACGGCGGAACGAACGCCGTGGTCGGGCCGCTCTCGAAGCTGCCCGAGGCGTGGACCGCCCGGTTCCGCCTGACCGTCTGTTCGCTCGCGCTCCACTGGTCCTCGAACAAGGGGAAGGCGGAGAAGACCGAGCGGGCGAAGATCCTGGCCGAGTTCGCGCGGGTGACCGCGCCGGACGGGATCATCCATCTGATCCTCCCGCCGACCTCCCTCGATCTCGAGGCGGTCGGCCGGTGGAAGACCGCGCTCGCCGCCTTCGGGTTCGAGCCGGTCGACGCCCTGACCGGGCTGGTCGAGACGCGCGACTTCTCGAACACGCCGCGTTCCTTCTGGAGCGTCTGCGCCCGAAAGGCCGCCGTCCCCGCCCTCGACGCCTTCGAAGCGTCCCTGATCGCCTTCGCCGACGAGCGCAAGCGCGCCAGCGAAACGGTCGAGGTCCGTCCGAAGCGCAAGGGGGTCCCGCTCCCGCCCGCCCCGCCCGCGCGCGTGAAGCACGAGGCGTTCGTCCTCCTGTCGGCTCAGGGAGAGAAATCCCCCGAGGCCGCCTCGCAGGAAGTGGCGCAGCGCTGCTTCACGGACGAGACCGCCTGGGCCGTCCCGTTCGTGACCCACATCCGTCGGGTCTACAACCCGCCGGAAGCATGGCTCACGATCCTGACCGACGAGCTGAACCGGCTCCGGCCGACCAAGCCGACCGACTTCAGCCGCCTGTGGGACAACGCCTGGCGCGCCGAAGGCGCCCCGAAGCTGAAGCGAGCCGAACTCCGCCTGATCGCCACCGAGGTGATGCAGGCCGCCAAGTAACTCCCCCCGTCGACTCGATTGCGAGCGACGGGGTTTTTCATTCCATTGTTACACCACAACCAACCACCCCTGTCATTGCGAGGAGCGAAGCGACGAAGCAATCTCTTGACCGATCGCCTCGCGTCTGTTAAAAAACGCTCTCGCTCTTTTCGTGGAGGTGGGGGAGTGGGAGCAAAGAAGTCGCAAGGGTACTGGAAGGATATTGCTCACGTCATTTTTGCTATCAGGCAATGGATGGCGCAGCATGAAGAGCGCTTTCCGAGCAGACGCGACCTCGAAGCCGCCGGACTGTCTGGGCTATCGGCTGCCATCGTCCGACATCATGGCGGCATGACAACCATCGCTACACAGCTTGGTCGAGTGCCGAACCAGTATCCGCGAGGATATTGGTGCCAGTTCGAACACTGCCGAACCGCACTCCTGCAGTGGATGCAGGAACATAACGGGATGAACCCCACGCCGGACCGTCTTCGCAAGAGCGGGCATAGCTCGCTTGTGAACGCGATCCGGGATCGACATGGCGGCATGGCCGCCGTTCGAGCTAGGCTCGGCATCGAAATCCCCAGCCGAAAACAAAAATCGTATTGGAAAGACTTCGGGCATCTTCAAACGGCGCTCGAGGGCTGGATCAATGAACACGATGGCTGCTTTCCGAATGATCGGCAACTGGATTCGACAGGGTTTGCGAATCTGCGGGGGGCCATCCTGAAACATCATGGCGGTTTCCCGGCCGTCCGCACCCGCATGGGCTACGGCCCCGTGACCAACGCGCTCATCGCCGAGCACGCGGCAGCGCTCGCACGAGTAATACCAGCGCTGCGACCGCCCGACACCGAGTCGTTCTGGCTTGCGCTCAAATCCCGCTGGGTCGCGCGGGATCTCACCGAGGCGATCGCCATTTTCGAGCAGACCGGCTCGCTCGAGCGGTTCCGCGAACTTCTGGACGTCTGATCAACCTGTATGGGTTGACGCGGGCGTCCATTTTTGTTAGTCTCTGTTCTTGCTCTTTCAACAAAAGGAGGCATGCCATGCGCAAACAGCGTATCGACGACGCGTGCCTTCAGCGGCACGCGGGCGAATTTGCACAGATCATTCCACAGCTCGGGGTTGCGGACACGAACGAGTTCTGGACGAAGATCCGAAGCTGGACAGTGGGCGAGCTTCAGACGGCCATCGACGCTTTCCGCGAGACCGGCACGATCGACCTGTTTCGTGCGATGCTCGAACGGCCGCCGCCCGTGTATGTCCCTCGTGGTTACTGGATGGACTTCGACAACGTTGCGCGCGAGCTGCGCATCATCGAGGCCGAGCTCGGCCACTTCCCCAACGGGACGGAGTTGCAGAAAATCAACCAGTACGGCCTTCTCTTCGCCATCAATAAGTATTACGGGGGGATGTTCGCCGTACGTACTCGGCTCGGGGTCGATCAACCTGCTCGGAAACCTCCCGGGTACTGGAGCGATCTCGCCAACGTCGACGTGGCGCTGATCCGTGCGTACGACCGGATTGGCCGTTGCCCGACGACAGACGACCTCAAGGGCCTCGAGAATGCCGGCCTCTTGTCCGCGATTCAGCATCGGCACGGGGGACTTCACCAGTGTCTGGCACGGCTCGGACTCACCCCCAAGGGGCGTCCGAGCGGCTACTGGCAGGATCGAGCGAACATTGAGCGGGAACTGCGAATCGTCATGGACGACATCGGCTATTTTCCCGTCTCGCTCGCGGAGCTGAAGACGCGCGGGTTGCATGGTCTCGCCGAAGCGATCAGCAACGAGGGAGGGCTCGACGAACTGCGGGAACGCATGGGTGCGACACCTCCGTCGACATCCGTGGCCTTCTGGACCGAAGATCGCGTGATGGCCGCGGTCCGGGCGCTGGCCGATAAACTCGGGTACATGCCGACGGGGGACGAGCTCATCGAGCACGGACTTCCGATCGTCAGACAGTTGATCAGGCGCGTTTACGGCGGACAGAAAGCGGTCCGCGAACGCCTTGGTCTTGCCGAGAAGCCGCTGCCGCAAGACCCGTGGCTTGATCGGAAATACTTCGCGCGGGAGCTGCGGGCGTTTGTCGAGCAGCTCGGACGTTTTCCAACGGCGGAAGATTGTGCGCTTCACGAGAAAATTCGTCTCCATTACGCGATCAGCCGATTCTATGGCGGGTTTCGACGGGTTCAAGACGAATTCCTCGCAGGCACGGCGCGCAAAATTTCGCAGGATCCGATCACCGATTGGACGCAGGCCGAATGTGTTCTTCGTGAACAGATGGCCGTGCTCGGGCATTTTCCCACCAAGAAAGAGCTCAACGATGCCGGCTACTGGCGTGTAATGAAGTTCATCCAAGAGCACGGTGGACTCGTGGCTGCACGGAGCCGCCTGGGTTTCAGACCGATCACGGACGAGCTCATCGCCGAGCACGCCGCGACGCTCGCTCGTGCGATCCCAGCACTGCACCCTTCGGACACCGAACAGCTCTGGTCCGCGCTCAAGTCCCGCTGGGTCGAGTGCGACCTCAAGGCCGCGATCGTGGCGTTCGAGACGGACGGCTCGCTCGAGCGGTTCGAAAAACTTCTGGACGTTCCGTCAGCCCTCGCGGGTTGACGCGGGCGTCCATTTTTGTTACGTTTCGAACCCGTTCTTTTGGAGAGACGCATGAAGCCTCCGGGCTATTGGAGCGACTGGACGAATGCCGAGCAGGAGCTGCGGCCGATCATTGCGGAGTTGGGACGGTTCCCGACCAAGCCGGAAGTCGAAGCGCGCAACAGCTCGCTTGCGGCGGCGATCGTCAAATTTCATGGCGGGTTCATCGCGCTTCGCACCCGCCTCGGGTACGAGGAAGGACGAAAGCCGAACGGTCACTGGGATAAGTGGGAACACGTGCGGGCCGAAATCGAGCGGTTGTGTCAATTGCTCGGACGATTTCCGAACGGCAATGACCTTCGGGCCAACGGGCTAACCACACTGAACGCATCCATCGCGCGCATCCATGGCGGTATGAGCGCCGTCCGTGAACGCCTTGGAAGCGAGCAGGTACGCCGTCCGAACGGCCTGTATCGGGACTGGTCGGTCGTCGAAGCCGAACTGCGGAAGATCGTCGAGGAGACCGGCGGGTTTCCTTCCGCGAAGTATTGCGAAGGCCACGAGTTGTCCTCGCTTGCCAGCGCCATCAAGCGGTACCACGGCGGGTTCCGCCGCGCGCGCGAGCGGATGGGATGCGAACAGGCCCGCGTGACGAACGGGTTCTATGATGACTGGAACAATCTTGAGCCTGAACTGCGCGCGGTCATGGACGAACTCGGCGCGTTTCCGTCGCAGAAAGATCTGGCGCGCGTCGGGCGCAGCTCGCTTGCGGCGGCGATCGACCGGAATTTCGGCGGGTTTCACGAAGTGCGCAAACGTATGGGCGTGACCGCTTCGAAGCGGCACCCGAACGGCCATTGGCACTCGTGGGAGAATGTCGAAGCGGCATTACGGCCGCTCATCGATCGGTTCGGCCATTTTCCGTCGGGGGCAGAAATCAAGGCTTCTAATCTGTCGGGACTTCTTCCGGCGATGCGCGACCATCACGGCGGGGTCGAAGCGGTTCGTGAGAAACTCGCTTGTCCTGCCGACGTCAAACCGCCCGGTTATTGGAAAAAATGGGAAAACGTCGAATCGGTCATCCGAGAGCTCGTGCGTGAGCTCGGTCGGTTTCCGCTCGAGGATGATTTCCGTACACGCGGGTTGAGCAGCGTCTCGTACGCGATCGGTTCCTACCACGGCGGCATTGCCGCCGTACGCGAGAAGCTCGGCGTTGAACCGTCCGACCGACACCCGCGCGGCTATTGGACCGAGTGGACGAATGTCGAGCGTGCCCTGCGCGAGATCGTCGAGGAAACGGGAGAGTTTCCTATCGAGTCTCGTCTCCGGCAACGCGAGGGATGCGCATCGCTCGGCTCGGCGATTCATACCCATCATGGCGGGTTCGCCGCGGTCCGTGAACGCATGGGCTACGGCACCGCCAAACGCAAACCGCGCGGCTACTGGGTCGCCTGGAAAAACGTCGAGCGCGAACTCACGAGGATCATCGCGGAAATCGGCCACTATCCGACCGGACAGGAGCTCACCGCCATGGGCGAGTCCTCTCTCTGGGCCGCGCTGACAAAATGGCACAACGGAGCCGACGCCGTTCGCGTGCGCATGGGCTACGGCCCCGTGACCGACGAGCTCGTGCGCGAACACGCAAGCGCACTCGCAAGGATCATCCCCGCACTGCGCGTCTCGAATACGATCTATTTCTGGCGTGTGCTCAAAACGCACTGGGTCGCTCGAGACCTCGTGGACGCGCTCGCCGAGTTTGAGCAGGCCGGCTCGCTCGAGCGGGTCGAGAAACTTCTGGACGTGCGGCCAGCGCGGGAGGGGTGAGGT
>CAZOPY010000062.1:0-5935 GCA_964581945.1 uncultured Gammaproteobacteria bacterium
AGCCGTATGCCACATACGGTGAACGAGTACCGGAGCTCTGAACGCGAAGATCGCCATTTTTAAGAGTTTCGAGAAACAAAAACTCCGTCTGCGTACTGATTTGGCTCATAGGAAATTCGGGATCTCCGCTGACCGTAGCCTCGGAGTTCGAACACGATTCTCTCCGTTGTCAGTTTGCACCGACGTGGGAGGGTCGCGCTTGAAGTCTCTTTCGAGACACCGCGGAGCTCTCATGCCCTCGCCAAGGCGGGGGCGGTTCTAAGCTCATGAACCAAATTAGGCCAAAACAGTAACGCATCGGGAGCACGGGTATCTTAGCAGGTAGACAATAAAAGAAAACCCCGCCGACGCATGCGTCAGGCGGAGCGGGAGAGGGCCGGGAAGAGCGGAGCGGCGGTCAGCGACCCCATCGCCAGGTGCGGTTCGCGCTTGTCCGGCGTATCCGGGCCGGTGGTCGGCAGGCAGAAGCTCAGATGGAGCGTCTGGTCCTGCTGGGTCACCCGTCCGGTGAAGGGAAGGACGCGTCCGCCCGAGAGAACGAAATCGCCGGAGAAGAACCCGCCGTCGATCAGCGTGACGTCGGCGCGGCCGAGCGTACAACGGATGGACAGCGGTTTGGCGTAGGTGATGTCGTCGCACTCCAGGACCACCAGGATGCGCCGGTTCCCCCATTCTCGGGAATCCAGCCGGTGTCGGAAGGTGGCGAATCCGCGGTACTTCATCGATACTCCGGGTTGATGTGCGCCTCGGGCGGCGCGCAGGCCAGCTCGTGATGAGCGGTGCTGCAGCATAGCGCACAAACCAACCCCTGTCAAGGCAACGATCAACGCGTTTTCCTCTCTGCGCTCAAAATCCGTGCTTTGCGTTCCGGTCCTCGGTTATACCCTCCGGTCGTCCCGTCCGATCGCACCACTCGGTGGCAGGGGATCGACGGGTCGAAATTTTTGTTGAGAATGTTCCCCACCGCGCGATAGGCGTTCGGCGACCCTGCGGCGCCAGCCACCTGTTTGTACGTGCGCGTCGACCCTTTCGGGATCCGCTTGACAACCGCATACACGCGTTCGGCAAATGAGCTACGGCGCTTGGTCATAGGAGATTTTATAGATCACGCCCGCCTTGTCGTCCGTGACGAACATGGTCCCGCCGTCGAAAATCAGGACGTCGACCGGGCGACCGAGCGCTCCGCCGCCAGTGAGCCAGCCGGTCGCGAAATCTTCGGTCCCAACATAGTTGCCCTGAGCGTCCAGTTTGATGCGGACGAGCTTGTAACCAACGGGCACGGTCGAATTCCAGGAGCCGTGTTCCGCGACAATCAGGTTATACCACATGTCTTCCGGCCACCCTTCTTCCGGGATGAACCCGAGACCGAGCGGGGCCACGTGCGCCGGCAGATCCACCTGCGCGGGCGTTTCGAACGGCTCCATGCACGGGTTCCTGATATACACGTTGTGATCGAAATTGTCGTCGTGGATGTTCTGTCCGTAGCAATTCGGCCAGCCGTAATTTTTGTCCTGTTCCAAGATATTGATTTCGTCCGGCGGCAGGTCGTTTCCAAGGTAATCGCGACCCATGTCATTCCCCCACATCCGTCCGTCCACGTCGCTCCAGGTGAAGAACACGGTGTTCCGGAGACCGGTCGCGTACGGTTTGAAATCTGATCCGTCTCTGTTCAAGGTGTAGATGGATGCGCGCAGCGGATTCGATTCGTGGCACACGTTGCACGACGAGCCGATCGAGACGTACAAACGGTCGTCGGGACCGAACCCGAGCGTACGGGTGAAGTGCTCGCCATTGGTCGGCAGGTCCACCAGTTTTTCCGCCGTCGCATCCGGATCGCTCACATCGATGCGGGAGATCTTGTCCTCTTCGGCATAGTACAACTCGTTCGGAGACGAGGGATCAAACACGATCCCGTGCGGTTTGCGCAGTCCTGAATAGCGGACCGTCGGGGTGATCGTGCCGCTGTCGTTTTTGAGCTCGACGATTTTCCCGCCCGACGTTTCGCTAACCCACAGCTCCGCGTTCGGCCCGAGCGCCAACACGCGCGCCCCTGGAACATCCTTGGCATAGATACTGATCGAAAATCCGGCCGGAAGGGTGATCGGGGTCGTCACCGGCGTCGTGGTCGAATCGGGTACGGCCGGCGTGGCGGGCGGAATCTGATCCGCGATGTTCCCAGGTGGCGGTGAGATGACCGGCGCGAGCCCCGGAAGCTGCGTGGTGACGAACCAATACCCAACGCCGGCAGCAAGAACGCCCAGCACGGCGAAAATGATGATAAGTTTTTTCATATATTTCTATTGTAGCACTGCCTAGAATTTCTCCCCAGATATGGTTACGCGTCTTCCGCGCCGCGCGAGAAGGCCGTCCTTCACCAACCGGTCGGTCATCGCTTCGACCCATGCTCGGTCGAGCGTTGCGTCGTAGCTCGGGTCGATGAGAACGCCGAGGACATCAAGCGTTCGCGGCGCCAAGCGGACCATTGCGAGGATTCGGCCGCGATAGATGCGATCAGGGAACGGTTTGTTCCGATGCTTGTTCTCGATCGGTTTCTTGATCATCGTTTTTGGGATGAGGACCTTGCCGGAGAGAAATTTTTTCGCGGCTTTGCAATCGCCTCGCAAGGGACAGATGGCGCAGCGCGGATTCTTTTTGCAGATATCCGTGGCAAGATCAAACAGCGCCTGAGGCACATCGTAGAATTTTCCGGATTTCGGCAGGAACGCGGTCGCTTTCGATTGCTCGAGCGAACCGTTCGGGAACGGTCGGCCGTCGAGGACGCGCTCGAGGACACGACGCGTGTTGGTGTCGAGCGGCATGACGCGTTCGTGCAGCGAGAAACAGGCGAGCGCCGCGGCGGTGTACGGGCCGACCCCTTTCAACGCGAGCCACTCGGTCTCGTTTTTCGGCACCCCGTGCACCGCCACCTGTTTCGCGATGTCGCGCAGCGCGAGCGCGCGGCGGTTGTACCCGAGTCCGGCCCAAAGACGAATCACCTGCGCGTTGCTCGCGCGAGCAAGAGACGCCCAATCCGGAAATCGTTTGAGCCAGCGCGTGTAAAACAGCAACACGCGCGGCACCTGCGTCTGCTGCAGCATCACCTCGCTTATGAGAATGCGATACGGGTCGCGCGTTTCGCGCCAGGGAAGGGTGCGACCGTTGGTTTTGTACCAGACGAGCAGTTTTTGCGCGGGGGACATAGCAGAGGCATGATACCAGCGACGCGTTGACATTTCCATCGAAACTGCTATAAAGCCCATGACCCTCAAGGAGCGGCCATGAAGACCCCATTGTTCCTTTCTCTTTCTCTTTTCGGGTGCAGCGGTCACGGCGACAGCGACACCAACACGCCGGACACGGACACGACCGACAGCTCCGACGCGGACACGGACACCGACGGCGACACGGATGGCGACTCGGACACCGACAACGACACGGACACCGACACGTCCGTGCCGACCGACTGCCTGATCATCACCACGTCCACGACCACCCCGACCTCGGGCGTGCCGGGGATCGGGACGGTGCTCGACCTCGATCTCACCGTGCCGGTCGGATGCGGGACCGTCAGCCTCGCGACGGTCACCTTCGCGGTCGCGACCACCGACCACACCGGGACGCAGTGGAACATGTGCGGCAACGGCCGCGGCAGCAAGGTGTTCGGCAGCGAGCTCGTGTGGGGGATCGAGACCACGGGCACCGGCACCTTCCTCGACGACAACGAGGACTGGCAATTTGCCGGCGTCGGCGTGTCGTGCGACAACGACGGCGACGGCGACTACGACACGGTGGTGGTGGGCGAGGCCGACCTCGACTTCACCGCCGGTGCGAACGGGGCGATCCCCTTCTCGGAAGGGACGAGCCACATCTCGGTCATCGTCAACACGCAGTCGGCCTCCGCCGCCGGCGACGACTCGATCGAGGTGGACGTCACCGCCGCGACCTACGTCGGACCGGCCGGCACGACCGACGTGATCAACGTCCTGCCCGCCGACGGCGCGAACATCGTCTACTGACGACCGGCTCCCCCGAGCGAACGCACGCTCGGGTTTTCTTTTTGTGCTAGGATAAGGAAACTATGGAACCCTCCCGCGAAGGTGTAGATAAGATGTTCGATCGGATCGCCCGGCGGTATGATTTGTTGAACCATATTTTGTCGTTCGGGCTGGATTTCTATTGGCGCGCCCGCGTCGCTCACCTGCTCCCGCGTCGCTCAGGGCTCGAAGTGCTCGACGTTGCGACCGGAACGGGCGATTTGCTGTTCGAGATCGCGAAGCGTCGCTCGCTCGCGCGCGGGGTCGGGATCGATGTGTCCGAGGGGATGCTTGCGATCGCTCGACGCAAAGCGGGGAATCGCCACCTCGAATTTCATCAAGGAGACGCACTCGCGCTCCCGTTTCCGGACGCGAATTTCGATGCGGTCACAATCGCGTTTGGGATTCGTAATGTTCTCGATGTGCCGCGAGCGCTTCGCGAAATGCGCCGCGCGCTCAAACCGGGCGGGGACCTGCTCGTGCTCGAGTTCTCGAAACCGATCTGGTTCGTCCGCCCATTTCATCTGTTTTATCTTCGCCACATTCTTCCGCGCATCGGCGGCGCGCTCACCGGAGATCCGGCGGCGTATCGCTATTTGAACCAAACCATCGAAACGTTCCCAAGCGGGGACGCGTTCCTCGCGCTCATGCGCGAAGCGGGTTTCGAGCAGACGCGGGCACACCCGTTGTCACTCGGGATCGTTTCGATCTATCATGGGCGCGCATGAAGCCACTTCTCGAGGCCAACGGGCTTTCAAAAATGTACGGACGACAAACGGTTTTTGAAAACCTGTCGTTTGTGATTCCGGAGGGGGCGCACATCGCGCTCATCGGCCGGAACGGAGCGGGGAAGACCACGCTTTTGAAACTGCTCTCCGGAGACGAAGAGGCGGACATGGGAAAGGTCCAGCGCATGCCGTGGACCAGGCTCGGAGTCCTGAAACAAAACGAGGTGCTTCCCGCCGACATGAGCACCGGCGCGTTCCTTTCGGAGGCGAGCGGGAAGCCCGAGTGGGAATGCGCGAAACTGGCGGCGCGGTTCGGTTTGCGTCCGGCGGATCTGGAGCTCGCTCCCTCCGCGCTCTCGGGCGGATACCAGATGCGCGTGAAGATCGTGCGCATGCTGCTCGATCAGCCGACGCTGCTGCTTTTGGACGAACCGGTCAACTATTTGGACCTGCCGACGCTCTTGCTGCTCGAGTCGTTCTTGCGGCACTATTCCGGATCGTTTCTGATGACCTCGCACGACCGCGAGGTGCTGCAGAACGTGTGCACGAGCACCTGGGAGGTTGAGCGCGCGAGCCTTACGACCTTTCCGGGCGACGTCGAAACGTATCTGGACTGGAAAGAAGAGCAGGCCGAGTACGCGCGTCGCACGAACAAACGGCTGCGTCGCGAAATGGCGGACGCGCAGGCGTTTGCGGATCGGTTTCGCGCCAAAGCCTCGCTCGCGTCGAGCGCGCAGAGCAAACTGAAACACATCACGAAGCTGCGCAAGCAGCTGCGGGAACTCGGCACGGAACTGCCGACCGCCTCGTTCAAGATTCCGTGTCCGCCGTTTCCGTCCGGACCGGCCGTGCGCGCGGAAGAGCTCGCGATCGGCTACGGCGACGCGATCGTCGCGAGCGGGATTTCGTTCGAGATCAAACGCGGCGACAAGGTCGGACTCGTCGGCGAAAACGGCCGCGGGAAATCCACGCTTCTGAAAACGCTTGCCGGCGTTCTTTCGCCGATCGGCGGAAAGATGAAATGGTGGCACCGCGCGGACATCGGCTTTTTTTCGCAGATGTCCGAGGACGCGCTGTACCCGAACGAAACCGTGCTTGCGGCGCTCACGCGCGCGGCCCCGCCGGACACGGGCGCGGAGCGGATTCTGGCCGCCGCGGGCGCGTTTCTCTTTC
>CAZOPY010000063.1:0-5931 GCA_964581945.1 uncultured Gammaproteobacteria bacterium
TAAGAACGAGCTCGAGCGCGTCCGGTTTTTCGTCGAGCAGCGCCAGCACCTTTTCGACCGCCAGCATGCCGAGCGAGGTCGTCGAATTGATCTCGTCGAGGATCACCAAATCGTATCCGGCAGCAAACATCCGCCGCGCCTCGTCGAGCCCGCGCTGCGCCTCGGCTTTATCGATGTCCTGAATCGAAAAATCAAACCGATTGGTCACGGGGTCGATCCGATCGCGTCCGGTCGCCAGGTAATCAATCCTCCCGCGGAACTGTTCCTCGAGTACCTTCCGCTCCGAATAGTGCGTGTTCCCGCCTTTGTCGAAGTACACGATCCCGACCTTCTTCCCCGCTCCGACCGCGCGAATCGCTTCGCCGAGGGACGCCGTCGTCTTCCCTTTTCCGTTTCCGGTGAACACCTGAATAAGGCCGAACCCTTCGCGGCCTTTGATGCGTTCGTCAAGAACATGCTGCTGGTCCTCCATACTTCACGCCCCCGTCACGATCCCGCGGTCCGCGTCCACGGTCACCGCCTGGCCGTTTGCGAGCGTCTGCGAGGCGATCCCGGTCGCGGTCACGCACGGTTTGCCGAGCTCGCGGCACACGATCGCCGCGTGCGACAGGATCCCGCCGAGATCGGTCACGACTGCCGCGGCCTGGCGCATCAGCGGAAGATAGTCCGGGGTGGTCATGGGACAGACGAGCACTTCGTCGGCCTCGAGCGATGCGCCGGCTAGCTCATGCGCGAGCACGATGCGCACGCGGCCCGAGGCGCGGCCCGGAGAGCCGCACTGGCCGCGGAGCACTTCGGATCCGCTCGCGGCGCGTCCCCCCTCCTTTTCAAGGAGGGGCTGGGGGTGGTTACTCGCGAGAAACTCGCCAAGCAACCGATTGTAATCAATGAACCACAACCCGAACGCGTCGGATGTGGCGGTTTCGAAATAGCCGACGAGGTAATTGCGCACGAATTCCGCTCCGAGCTCCTGCGCGAGCGCTTCGCGTGCGGCCGCATCACTCACATGCAGCCGCTCGACAATCGCCTGCGCCTCGCGCGCGGCTTCGGCGTCGTCGCGGCTGAACGTCCAGGTCGAAAAATCAAACGCAAAGGTCATCGGCGACTGCTGCTCATACACGCCCTGCGTGAGCTGGTGATGTCCACCGCGAACGATCTCCCCGAAAACGCCGCGCTCGGTCACGACGAAAATCGTGGACCAGGTGCTCGTTTCCGCGTGCGGGATGAACTCCGCGCGATACTTGCTCGGATCAATCTGCTGCTCGGCAAACCATCCCATCACCTCGCAGACCGATTTCCCTCGCATGCGCAACTTCGGCAGATCCGGCTCGCCCGGGATCAGCCGCAGCGCGCAAAGCTCGTCCGCGTGTTCCCGAAGATACGCCTCGAACGCCGCCGAACGATCCGTGAGCTCGCTCGCCGGAAATTTCACAGGCGCGTCGAACGGCAACCCGATATGCGTCCGGAGCGCTTTCAGCCGTTCGCGCTTCTCGTTGTCCTCAACGCGCAACGCGGCGGTCTGTTCATGCCCGAGACGCTCGAACCACTCCGTGAGCGAAATCTGCGTTTCGTAGAGTTTCGTGATGTCCATAGATCCGAAAGGCGGAGCGCTCGCTCCGCCTTGTCGTTCATGTTTGTTTAACTGCACCCGCTCGTTGTCCCGCAGTTCAGGCACTTGTAGCAGGCGGCGTTTCTGACCATCATCGAGCCGCACAGCGTGCAGGCCGGGGCGTCCGACTGGTTGTCGAACGTCGAGGTGTGCGTCTTGGCGGCCGGGGCCGAAGCCGCATCGAACAATTTTGTTTGCGGAACGGCCGATTCTTCGGTTTTGGTTTCCGCGACGGCCACGATCGTCGTGGCGAGCGCTTCGACCGTTTCCGAGGCGTTGATCCCGACGATCGACTGCTCCTCGACCGAGAGGAACTTGAGCGCCATCCAGCGGAAGATGTAATCAACGATCGACTTTGCCATCCGGATGTTCGGGTTGTTCGTAAACCCGCTCGGCTCGAACCGCATGTGCACGAACTTGTTCACGAGCACCTGGAGCGGCACGCCGTACTGCAACCCGATCGAGACGGCGGTCGCGAAGCTGTCCATGAGACCGCTGATCACCGACCCTTCCTTGGCCATGGTGACAAACAGCTCGCCCGGCGTCCCGTCATCGTACAGACCGACCGTGATGTACCCCTCGTGCGACCCGACCGCGAACTTGTGCGTCATGGCGCGGCGTTCGTCCGGCAGGCGGCGGCGCAAGGGCTTCGCCACCTCGCGTCCGTCTCCGGCAACCTCTTTGCTCGCCACCGGAGCGGCGACCTTGGCGGTCTGCTTCGAGGCGTCTTTTTCTTTCGAGGTGGTGAGCGCTTGCTGGCGCTTCGAGCCGTCGCGGTAGATTGCGATCGCCTTCAGGCCGAGCTTCCATCCCTTCATGTACACCTCTTCGATGTCCTCGGCGGTCGCGTCGTGCGGCATGTTGACCGTCTTCGAAATCGCCCCCGAGATGAATGGCTGCACGGCGGCCATCATGTGCACATGACCCATATAATGGATCGTGCGCGTCCCCTTGGCGGCTTTGAAAGCACAGTCGAACACAGGCAGGTGCTCCGGTTTCAGATGCGGCGCGCCTTCGATCGTGTCGTGTTCGTCGATGAATTTCAGGATGTCCGCGCGCTGGCTCTCGGAATACCCGAGGCGGTTGAGCGCTTCCGGCACGGTCTGGTTGACGATCTTGATCATGCCGCCGCCCACCAGCCACTTGTATTTCACAAGCGCGATGTCCGGCTCGATCCCGGTCGTGTCGCAGTCCATGAGGAACGCGATCGTTCCAGTCGGAGCGATGACGGAGATCTGCGCGTTCCGGATCCCGTGCGCCGAGCCGTATTCGACCGTGTTCTCCCAGGCTTTCTTGGCTTCGGCGAGCAGGTCCGTCGGCACGCCCGCGGACGGAAGCTGGTAGCTCGCGTCGCGATGCATGCGCATGACTTCCAAACACGGCTCGCGGTTCACCTCAAACCCGGCGAACGGACCGACCTTTTCGGCGATCTTCGCGGATTGATAGTAACAATGACCGCTCTGGAGCGAGGAAATCGCGCCGGCGAGGTTGCGCCCTTCGTCGGAATCGTACGCGAGACCCCGGCTCATGAGCAGCGCGCCCAGGTTCGCGTACCCGATCCCGAGCGGGCGGTAGTCAAAGCTGTTCTGTTCGATCGACGGGGTCGGGTAGCTGGAGTTCCCGACCACGATTTCCATGGCCGTGATCACGATCTCGTTCGCCTTTTTGAACGATTCGACATCGAATTCCATGAGCCCACCCACCTGCTTCCTAAACTTCATGAGGTTCAGGGAGGCGAGGTTGCAGGCCGAGTCGTCGAGGAACATGTATTCCGAGCACGGGTTGCTCGCATTGATGCGATCCGTGTTTTTGCTGGTGTGCCAGCGGTTGACGGTGGTGTCGTACTGAATCCCCGGGTCGCCGCACTGCCAGGCCGCGTCCGCCATTTTGCGGAACAGCTCGCGCGCGCCGTACTTCACGGACGGCTTGCCGGTCAGCACCTCTTTGGTGATCCAATCCTTGTCCTCAACCACGGCCTGCATGAAGTCATCCGTGACGCGCACCGAGTTGTTGGCGTTCTGGAAATAAATCGAAGAGTAGGCCGGGCCGTCCATCGAGCCGTCGTAGCCCGCGTCCATGAGGGTCCAGGCTTTCTTTTCTTCTTCGGCCTTGCACTGGATGAACGCATCGATATCCGGGTGGTCGACGTTCAGGATGACCATCTTCGCGGCGCGGCGCGTCTTCCCGCCCGACTTGATGACGCCGGCAAACGCGTCGAGTCCTTTCATGAAGGACACCGGCCCGGACGCGCGACCGTTCGATCCGCCGAGATACTCGTGCGAAGAACGCAGGTTCGACAGGTTTGAGCCCGTGCCGGACCCGCCCTTGAACAGCATCCCTTCCGTGACGGCGAGGTTCAAAATCGAACGCATGTCGTCCTGCACCGAGTTGATGAAGCAGGCCGAGCACTGCGGGTGCGGGTTCACGCCCACGTTGAACCAGACCGGCGAGTTGAACGCCGCCATTTGGTTCACCAGGATATAGGTGAGTTCCGCTTCGAAGGAATCCGCGTCTTCCGGGGTCGCGAAATAGCCGTCCTTGCGTCCCCAGTCCGCCATCGTCTTCGCCACGCGGTCCACGAGCTGGCGGATGGAATGTTCGCGGTCCGGCGAGCCGACCTTGCCGCGGAAATATTTGGACACGACGATGTTGGTGGCGGTCTGCGACCAGGACTTCGGGACCTCCACGCCGACCTGCTCGAACACGACCGCGCCCTTTTCGTTGGTAATGCGGGCGTCGCGCGTTTCCCATTCGATCTGCGCGTACGGATGAACGCCGACGCGCGTGAAATAGCGCGGGACGGTGATCCCGTGGCCGTACACCGGCCGCTCGTTTTTCTGGACGATCAGACCGGTGCGGTAGGCCATGAACTTTTTGGCCACGTGCACGAAGTTGTGATCGATGAAGGTCAGGTTGATCACCTCGCGGATATCGGACGATCGCGGGACGGTGTGGCCGTCGTATGCTTTCTGGAGCCGAGTCACGACATGGGTGGTGATCTTGTCCGCCACGCGCGGGTTCACCATTCCGGCCTCGAACATCGCCTTCACGATGGAGTTGTGCAATTTCTCGGGCTGGAAGGACTCCTCGCGGCCGTCGCGTTTGGTCACGCCCTTCAAAGAAACAAGATATTTCCAAACCGCGTCGGAAACGCCGGCGGTGGAAAACGAGTCGACTTTCGCATCGAAGTGCGTGGAGGTTTCGGACATACGTGCGTGACGTTAACCTGTTTTGAAAATCTCGGCTGAGGTCGGTTGTCGTTCGAAATTTTTGCGTTAGAAAAAGATGCATCCCCACCGTGGGATCATCTTTTGGCGGCTTGTTGCCTCCCCAGCGACGGCAATCGCGTGGAGAAGCTCCTCCCACAACATCTTGTGGTATGTCTTCATGATAGACCCCAAGATGTTGTGTGTCAAAGGACCGAGTTATCCACACTTCATCCGAAATTCCGACACAACTTTTTGGCTCAATCTGGTCTAAAAAGGCATGGTCAGATTGATGGCCGCTTTGGCGGCGACTTTGGGTTCGAAGTCGACCGGGATCGCCTTGCGATTCCCCGCTCGATCTTCGTAGGCGAGCGCCTTGTATTTGAGGCCGTATTCGTACACCGCCTTGGTCACCCGCACGTCGTCCAGACAATATTTTTTGATTTTTTCGATCTCGCCCGTTTTCCACCACTCGACGGCCTGCAGTCCGTGGCCGGATTTTCCGTGGCCGACGGTCGCGGACGCGACGTGGTCCAATTTGAGCCGAAACCCGAGCGCATGCTCGATCTCGGCAAGCAGATCGATGTTCGGGAAGCTCTGGAAATCGCCGGCGTAATAGTTATTCATCACCGGGAAATCGAATCCGCGGGTGTTGTAACCGATGATCCGGCCGGAGCGCTCAAGCCGCTGCCAGAGCGCCGCGAGCTCGTGCTCTTCGTACGCGAGATACTCATCGGTCTCGTAAAAATAGACGCCCACGACGGAAATTTTCAGCTTGTCGTGGTTGTACCCGCCGACGTCCTCGAACGTGTTCTGCGTTTCAATATCCAAGACGACTTCGTTGGTCATAGCCACGAAATTCTATCACACCTTTTTTTGTTCGGGAATGGCATAGACACGGATCATTTCCCCATGCACCCGTTCGCTTTTGACCAGTGGCAGCGTCGGGAAATCGAAGGTGCGGGCAACGATGCGCGTGGCGGGGGTGTAGCGCTTCAGGATCATCGGTTCCATTTTTGCCTGGACCTCGGAAAACAGGTAGAGCGCGATCACGTCCGCGTCCGGCCAAGGGGCTTTGAAAAAATCCGCGCGGCGGAACTGGACGCGATCCGATAC
>CAZOPY010000064.1:0-5884 GCA_964581945.1 uncultured Gammaproteobacteria bacterium
GTCGCTCACGGGTCTGACGCTTGCCGAATACTTCCGCGATGACGAAGAGCGCGACGTGCTCCTGTTCGTCGACAACATTTTCCGCTTTACCCAAGCCGGCTCCGAGGTGTCGTCCTTGCTTGGACGCATCCCGTCGGCCGTCGGCTACCAGCCGAACCTCGCGACCGAAATGGGCGGACTTCAGGAACGCATCACCTCGACGACCAAAGGTTCGATCACGTCGATCCAGGCGGTGTACGTGCCGGCCGATGACCTCACTGACCCGGCTCCGGCGACCACCTTCGGTCACCTGGACTCGACTGTCGTGCTCGCGCGTTCGCTCGCCGAGCTCGGGATCTATCCGGCCGTCGACCCGCTCGACTCGTCTTCGACCGTGCTTGATCCGCAGATCGTCGGGGAAGAGCACTACCAGGTCGCCCGCGGCGTGCAGAAGGTGCTGCAGCGTTACAAGGATCTTCAGGACATCATCGCGATTCTCGGGATGGACGAGCTGTCCGAGGACGACAAGCGCACGGTCGCCCGCGCCCGCAAGATCCAGAAATTCCTGTCGCAGCCGTTCTCGGTCGCCGAAGCGTTCACAGGGTCCCCGGGCAAGTACGTGAAGCTCGAGGACACGGTTCGCGGCTTCAAGGAAATCTTGGAAGGGAAGCACGACGACAAACCGGAGCAGTCGTTTTACATGAAGGGCGGCATCGATGAGGTGAAGGCCTAGTATGAGCAAGCTCTCGCTTAAACTCGTGACTCCCGAACGCGTCGTCTTCGAAGACGAGGTTGATTCGGTCACCGCGATGACCGAGGCGGGCGAGATCACGCTCTTGCCCGGCCACGTTCCGATCGTGTCGACGCTCAAGCCGGGAGAGATGCGGTTGAAGAAAGGGAAGGACGAAGAGCTGCTGGCGGTCTCAACGGGGTTTCTCGAAGTGCGTCCGGGCAATCAGGTCGTGATCCTCGCGGACACGGCGGAACGCGTCGAGGAGCTCGAACTCGAACAGATCGCGCAGGCGAAGGAGGCGGCGAAGCGATTGCTCGAGGAAAAACGCAACGCGGACGACGTTTCGTTCGCGGACGCGGCCGCGGCGCTCGAACGCGAGTTGATCCGTGAAAAGGTTGCCCAGAAAAAATATCGTAAAATGCCCCAGCGACCCGGGGAAACGTCGTAGGCCGCACTCCATCTATGTACCAGCTATTGAAGACGCTCATCTTCCAGCCGCGCGTCACTGAACCGGTGGACGCGAGCTCGTCGTCGTTCGAGACGATCGGGAAGGAACTGCATACGATCATTAAGAATTTGTACGGCGGGCGTTCGCTGCGCGTACGCTGCGTGGACGGCGGATCGACGAACGCGGAAGAAGTCGAATTGACCGCGCTCGGGAACGCCTATTACGACATCGCCCGCTTTGGGATCGACTTCGTTGCGGCCCCGCGGCATGCGGACATGGTGTGGGTGACGGGCCCGATCACGCGCAACCTGGAGCGCGCCGTAAAAACAACCTATGAGGCCGCCCCGCATCCGTGCATCGTAGTCGCGATCGGCGACGGCGCCTGCACCGGCGGGATCTGGAAGGGATCGTACGCCGTGGTCGGCGCGCTCGAAGAGGTCATCCCGGTGAACGTGAAGATCCCCGGCGACCCGCCGACTCCGACGCAGATTTTGACCGGCATTCTGGCCGCTTTGAAAAACGCCCGCGTATGAACTCCGTCCTCATGAACACCGGATGCATCGTCGCCGTAGCCGGCTCTCTCGCCGCGGCCCTGTTCGCCCTGTGGCGCCATCCGGCCGCCCATCGTTTTTCTCAAGCCGTTCTTGCGCTCTCCGGCCTTGCCGGCGCCGTCGCGGCCGTCGCGTACCTGTTGAGCGGGAACGCGCAGCTCGTCCTGTTTTCCACGAACCACTTTTACGGGATGAACATCGGGTTGGACCCGCTGTCGGCGATCTTCTTCGCGATCGTGTGTCTGATCGCGTCGCTCGCCGCCATGTACGCGACGCGCTACGTCGAGCACGTGCACCCAGAGCCGCATGACGCGCGCAGCGTAGACTTCCTGACCGCGCTGTTCGTGTTCGGGATGCAGGGCGTGCTGCTCGCGAACAACGCCGTCGGGTTCCTGTTTTTCTGGGAGATCATGTCGATCGCTCCGTTCTTCCTTGTCATGGCGCACAAAGAAGAAACGTCCATGCGCGCCGCGTTGTTTTACCTCGTGATGACGCATCTTGGCGCCGGCGCGCTGTTGGCCGGCTTCGCACTCGCAAGCAACGGTCATCTGTTCGGGTCCTATGGCGCCATCGCGGCCGCATCCGCTTCCGTGTCGCCCACCGCGCTCGCGATCGCGTTTGCGCTGTTTCTGTTCGGCTTCGGATCCAAAGCGGGGCTGGTCCCGTTTCACGTGTGGCTACCGGAAGCGCATCCGGAAGCGCCGAGCCATGTCTCCGCGCTCATGTCCGGCGTGATGCTGAAGGTGGCCGTGTACGGATTCCTGCGCGTGCTGTTTCTGTTTTTCCAGGGACTGCCGGCCGGATTCGCGATCGCCGTGATCGTCATCGGTCTGCTCTCGGCGATTTACGGCGTGCTGTACGCCGTGGTCGAGCGCGACGTGAAGCGCACGCTCGCGTTCTCCAGCATTGAAAACATCGGGTTGATTTTCACGATGATCGGCACCGGCATGCTCGCGCACGCGTTCGGGCTGCCGCGCTTGGCGTTCGCCGCGCTGGTCGCCGCCGTGTTCCAGTGCGCATGCCACGCCGTGTTCAAGTCCGGCCTGTTCATGGGCGCCGGCATCATGATCCAAGAAACCGGCACGCGTTCGCTTGAAGGGATGGGCGGATTGGCCAAGCGCATGCCGCTCCTGTCCGCGGCCATGCTTGTGCTCGCGCTTGGCGCGGCCGCGCTCCCGCCGCTCGGCGCGTTTGCCGGCGAGTGGTATTTCCTGCAGGCGCTCGTGCAAACGCTCGAGGGCGCGCCGCTCGTGGAACGGTTCATTCTGCTCGCGATTCTGTGCGGTTTCGCTCTGGTTGCCGGCCTTGCCGTGTACGCCATGATCAAACTGTTCGGGATCGGATTCCTCGGCGCTCCGCGCACCGCGCGGGCGGAACAGGCGAAAGAACCGAGCGCGTCCATGCTCGTGCCGGTCGCTCTGTGTGCGCTCGTGACGGTGTTGCTCGGCGTGGCGGCCGCTCCGCTCATGACCGGTCTGGTCACGACCTTTACGGGAACCAACGCCGTGCTTGCTTCGTCCGCCATGTACAACCCGGCGTGGGTAGCGGCGATCCTCGCCCTCGCCTTCGTGCTCGTGCTGTTCGCGCGCGCACGCCTGTCGGATCCGAACAACGAACGCGCGTATCACACCTGGGACTGCGGCCAGCCGATCACGCCGCATAACCAGTATTCGGCCACGGCATTCTCGGGTCCGATTCGTTTCATGTTCCGACCGTTCCTGCGCATCAAGAAGCGCGTGGTCGCGACCCCGCTCATCGCGGGAAATCCATGGATCGCGAACCGAGAGTTGGTCCTGAATCTGCGTTCCATCTGGTATGACGATCTGTACGCGCCGATTATGAACGCCACGCTGTGGATCGCCTCGCGCGTGAAGCGCATCCAAAACGGCGTCATCCAGGTGTACATCGGTCTGATCCTCCTCGCGCTCGTGATTACGATGCTCGTCGCCCTATGAACTCCTCCCTTGCTACATTGATCCAAATCCTGTTCGTCCTCGCCGCCGCGCCGTACGTCGGCGGGCTGGTCCGGATGTTCAAGGCTCGGCTGCAAGGCCGTCACGGGGCAAACCCGCTGCGGTCATATTACGGACTGCTGACCTTGCTCAAAAAACAGATGGTGATGTCGCGCTCCACCTCGTGGGTGTTTCGCCTGGCGCCGTTCATGGTGCTCACGACCGCCCTGTTTCTCGCCGCGGTGCTGCCGCTCCTCGTGGATAACGGGGCGCTCGCGTCCGCTGGGAACCTGTTCGTCGTTTCGGGCGTGTTGATGCTCGGCGCCGTGTTTCTGGTGCTGGGTGGACTTGATTCCGGAAGCGCGTTCGGCGGCATGGGGTCGGAACGCGAAATGACGATCGCCGCGCTCGTCGAGCCGGCGACCATCGCCACGTTTGCGACGCTCGCGCTGTTCGCGAAGTCCACGAGTTTCGACGGGATGATCACGGCCGGAACCGGATCGCTGCTTACGCACCCGTACCTCTGGCTCACCATTGCGGCGTTCGCGCTCATTGCGCTCGCGGAAAACGCGCGCTATCCGGTGGACAATCCGGCCACGCACCTGGAACTCACCATGGTGCACGAAGCGATGGTGCTCGAATATTCCGGTCCGTACCTTGCCATGCTCGAATACGCCTCCGCGATCAAGCTGACGGTGTTCGCGCTGCTGCTCGGCAACCTGATCGCGCCGTCGACGCTCGCGTACGTGCAGAACGGCTGGGTCGCCTTCGGGGTCGCCGCGCTCTTCGCCGTTCTAAAGCTCATCCTTGCCGCGGCCGCGCTCGCCCTCTTGGAGTCGACGATTGCGAAGATGCGGTTCTTCCGCGTGCAGGAGTATCTCGGCAGCGCGTTTCTGCTCGCGCTCGCGGGTCTGATTCTTGCGGTGATCCACGTCTAGTATGACCAACATTCCTTTGCTTCAAGAATTCTTCGCCGGCGGGATGATCCTGTTCACGCTGGTCGCGATGTCGAAACCGCGTTTGCCGGCGCTGTTGCGCCACTTCGCGCTGTCGTCGCTGTGTCTCGCGGGGCTGTCGATGAGCCTGGCGCTGTTGCGCCACGATCCGCACATGTACGTGGCCGCGCTGCTCACGGTTCTGTTTAAGTGTCTGTTCATCCCGTGGGTGATCTTCCATACCGCGGACGTGTCCGGAGCGTCCATGGCGCTGCGTTCCTACGCGCGTCCGACGCTCACCATGTTCATCGGCGCCGCGATGCTGGTCGTCGCGTTCATTCTCACGAGCCGCATCCCGGTGCAGGAAGTGGTTTCGTTCCCGTCGCATGAGCTGTTGTTCAATCACGCCCTTCTGTTCGTCAGCATCTCCATGCTGTTGCTCGGCATGACGCTCATGATCACGCGTCGCGACCTGTTCTCGCAGATCATCGGATTCCTCATCATGGAAAACGGGATTGCTGCGTTCGGCGCGGTCGCGATTGGCGGGGTGCCGATGCTCGTGGAAACGGGGATCTTCCTGGTCACCGCCGTCTCCGCCGTGTTGATGTCGGCGATCAGCCAGCAGGTTCAAGAATTGTACGCTGCGGAAGACACGGAGCTTCTGCGCGATTTGACCGAATAATATGACATTGAACCTGCTATTCATCCTGTGCGCCGTTGCGGCGGCGCTGTCGCTGCTCGTCAAAGACGCGGCGTTTGTCCGACGCTTCTCGGTCGCGGCCGCCGTTGGCGCCGCAATCATCGTCGTGCTCGCCACGGTCAAAGCGCTCGTGCCGAGCGCGACATTCGGCGCGGATCTTCCGACCGCGGGACTCTGGGCCGTCGACGGATTCTCGGCCATGAACGGCTGGCTCGTGGCGCTTGTTTACGTCAGCGCCTCGTTGGTCAGCTTTCGTTATATCAACCATGAGCACGCGGAAAAAATTCTGAGCGCGAAACAGGTGCGCGTGTATTACGCGTGCTTCCACGCGTTCGCGCTCGCCATGTTCGCCGCGCTGTTCGCGGACAACATCGGCGTACTCTGGACCTCGCTCGAATGCACCACGCTCGCGACCACGCCGCTCGTCGCCCTGTATCGCAAAGACGCGTCCGTCGAGGCGGCCTGGAAGTATCTGATCCTCTGTTCGATCGGGATCAGCCTCGGACTGCTCGGGTTCCTTCTGATGGCCTATGCCGGCGTTTCCGGCGCGGGGCGTTCCGCCGGCAAGGCGCACCGCGAACAGGTG
>CAZOPY010000065.1:0-5686 GCA_964581945.1 uncultured Gammaproteobacteria bacterium
CTCGGGGTCGGGATCGCAACACGATGTTCGGCCGCGTCATGGCCGCACTCGAGCGACGTGCCGTCGGCGACTCGCCGCTCTTGCGGCCGAAGGCGCCCACGACCCGCACGGCCAACCGTCCCGATGCCGCCCCGCCCGCGCCGACTCTACCCGAGCCGCGCCCGCTCACCGTGAGCGACGAGGACCGCGAGGACGAAGACCGCGCCCGTCGCGCGATCAGAACCCGCGAGCTGTACCGCGGCGCCAAGGCGCACGAGGCGCGCATGCCGCCGGACACCTACCGCGTCGTCGATGACGACGAAGAAGCGGCGTGATCCGCCAGCCCCCAGAGAGATGGCCTCTCACCCCCGCCGTGTCGCCCAGCGATACTGCGGGTTTTCATTTTGCACGGATGACGGTTGAAAGCATCCACAGTGATCCTTTTCTTCGCCTGGGTCCGAGGCTATACTGGAAGAATTATGCATACATCATCTCGGATTTCTGTTGCACTTGTTTTTCTTGCGACCTCGTTTGCCTGTCTTCTGAACGCTCGTTCCGTTTCCGCTCAGGTGGCGGACGGCACGCTCATCCGTGCCGTCGACGATACGCGCGTGTATTACATCGACAACGAAGAGCGGCGCTGGGTCAGTTCGCCGGATACGCTCCGCCTCCAAGGCTTGACCGGACCGATCACGGTCGTGACCGCCGCGGTCCGCGACGAATTTCCGGAAGGGGATCATCTGAACGCGGATTCAACGATCATTCTTCCGGGCGAGGCCGACGTTTTGCCGGATCTTGCTCCGCTTGCGGGGAGCGATCTGTATCTGTCGACCGTGAACGGTCGAACGGTGATCCGATTCACCGCGAGTTTTATGAATGAGGGCGGAGGGCCGCTGGACCTCGTAACGAACGGAACGACGGCGCAGCACATCGTTCATACGGACGGCTCTACCCGCGACAAGGTCGTCGGCACGTTCGTGTGGCATCCGGCGCATCTGCACTATCACTTCAGCGACTTTGCCGACTATGTGATGGAGGCGACCCTTTCTTCCACGGGCGACACCGCCCAAGCCGTGACGCAAAAGACCACGTTCTGCATGCGCGATGACGAGGCGGTTGAGCTCACGCTCCCCGCCGCCGCCTCGCAACCGGTGTTTACGACCTGCAATCAATATGAACAGGGGGTGTCGGTCGGCTGGGCTGACGTGTATCATTCGTCTCTTTCGGATCAGTACATCGACGTAAACGATCTTCCTCCCGGCGTGTACTCGCTTGAGTTTGATGTTGATCCTCGGCATCATTTCGTGGAACAGAATCAGAACAACAACACCAGTTCCGTGGTGGTCAACCTCGACGTCGCAAATCATGTCCTCCAGGTGCTCGCCTCCGGCGCGCCATTTGAAAGCGCGGACAACCAGTTCCCAGACGGGATGCTCGTACGCGGCGAGGACGCGCCCGGCATCTATCTGATCGAACACAATCGCAAACGGTTGATTCGTTCGGAGGCGCTGTTCAATGCGCACGGATTCTCTTGGAACAGCGTGTACTGGCTTCCGCAAGGCGTGGTGGATGCGATTCCGAACGCGGCGATTCGACTTTCCGGCACGGACGGCATTTATCTGTTGAACGGAGAAGGGTACCGCCGGCACCTCATCAACCCGGAGGTGTTTGCCTCGTACGGACTGACCAACGACGACGTCGTCGACCTCGACAGCGATGATTTCTATTCGTATCCGGAAACGGATCTGGTCGCGCGCGCGGCGGACGATCGCGTGTTCTCGACCTCGACGAAGACGCAGATCGGGACGCTCGGCTCACTTTCATCGGACGAGCGCGCGTCCGTACACCTCATCAACGACACGGAATTCAACGCCTACGCCGTGCAGGTCGTTGCCACTGGGCTCGATGTGCCGTGGGACGTCGCGTTTTTGCCGGACGGGGACCTCATCGTCACGGAACGCACCGGAACGTTGCGCGAGCTCGGCGCGCGTCCCGCCGTCATGCCGGTCCCGAACGTGCTCGAAACCGGCGAGGGCGGCCTCATGGGGATCGCGCTCCATCCGGACTACGCGGCGAACCATCTCGTATATCTGTACTTCACGACCACCGACGGCCATAATCGGGTGGCTCGATTCAAACTGGAAAACGGAACGCTCACGCTCGATAAAACCATCATTGACGGGATTCCATCGCAGATCTATCACGACGGTGGACAGCTCGCGTTCGGTCCGGACGGGATGCTCTATATCACGACCGGCGACGCCTCGAACACCGCGAACGCGCCGGATCTCGGGTCGCTCGCTGGCAAAACGCTGCGGCTCACGGCCGACGGGGCGATCCCGTCCGACAATCCGTTCGGCACGGCGATCTGGTCGTACGGGCATCGCAACGCGCAGGGGCTTGCTTGGGACGATCAGGGACGTCTCTGGGAAACCGAACACGGCCGTTCCGGGACGCTGTCCGGATACGATGAACTCAACCTGATCCAAAAAGGAAAAAATTACGGCTGGCCGGATTCGCAGGGACCAACCGTTCTTTCCGGCACGATCGGGCCGGTGTTGCAATCCGGCGCGGACGTGACCTGGGCGCCGTCCGGGATCGCGTTTGTGGACGGGAAGCTGTACTGGGCCGGTCTGCGCGGTTCGTCGCTGTATCGCGCGACCGTTCAAGCGGACGGGAGCGTGACCGATTTCCAGACGCGCCTCACGGACGCGTACGGCCGCTTGCGCGCGGTCGTGCTCGGTCCGGACGGAGCGCTGTACGTGACGACCTCCAATCGCGACGGCCGCGGAACGGTCCGCGCCGGCGACGACAAAATCTTGAAAATCAACCTCGCGTTTTTCTAGGAGGTTTTGCGGGCGCGGATCGCGAGGAAAAGCGGGAATTCATCGCGCGCGCGATTTTCGGCGCGCGCGTGGCCGCCAGGTTTGCTCTCTTTGTGTGAGGTCCACTCCTCCATTTGGTCCACCAAGAATCCGGCGCGCGCGAGTTCGTTCACGTAGAACGCGAGCGGATGGTGATAGGACATGGTCGTTTCGCCGTGCTTGGCTCCCGGGCTCATTTCGATCGGGATGTTCATCGGCGACAGATAGCGTTCAATGCGGCGGTACTGGAGTTTTTTCTTTTCGTCGTGTCCCCACATGCTCTGGCGCGGAATCCGGAACGCGGGATGGTTTAGAACGATCACGAAGGGCGCGCCGGGTTTGAGGAGCGAGGCGGTCTGCGCAAACACGCGTTCCGCGTCGCGGATGTTTTGGATCGCGAGGATGCACGCGGCCCCGTCGAACGCGCGGCCGTAGAGGGCGCGCGTGCCGGCCTCAGTCGCGTCCGCGATCAAAAACTCGGCGCCCGGCACGCGGCGGCGCTCCGCGATTCGGATGAGCGCCGGGGCCGCGTCGAACCCGACCACCTTCGCGCCGGTTTTCGCGAGACGTGCCGCAAACGCCCCCTCGCCGCACGCGACGTCCAGATAGCTCTTTCCGCGCGCAGGCGCGAGCAAACGCTCGACCCCCGGATACACGACCCGGTCCTGCAGCGTCTCGGAGCTCTCCAAATAGTCGTGATACCAGCCGGCCACATGGTGCCAGCCCTGGTCTTTTTTCTCCCCGCCTCGGTGGGGAGGTCGGCGCGGTCCGTGTGGGCGTCGGTCAGAATGCATACCGCCACATCCTACATCTGTGATAAACTAAACTCAAATCACTATTCGTAGAAAGGGGGACTATGAAACCAAATCTTCGTTCGTTCGATCGTGGTGTTCGGTTGGTGCTCGGTATCGGTTCGATTTTTTACGCGCTCGCCATTGCCCACGGGCTTCTGGCGCAGATCGCGGGCCTCGTCTTCGGCGGGTTCTGTCTCGGCGAAGCGATTACGTCGTCATGCATGTACCTCGCGGCGTGCGGGGTTAAGACGCAAAAGCAGTCGCTGTCGCCCGCAGCGCTTGCCGTAACCGCTCTGCACATCATCCAATTGGTGCTCGCCTTTCAGTGGGCGAGCGCAGGATGGGAGAAAATCACGAGTGCTGACTTCATCGCCAAGATGCCGGACACCCTTCAGTACTTTGCAAGCCAGAACCCCTACCCGTGGTTCAAGAGCTTTTTGCTGCTGTACGCGGTTCCGTCCGCCTCGTGGTTTGGATGGTTTGTCGAATGGGGCGAGTTGCTGGTGGGTATCGGCCTGGTCGTTGGCATTGCGGTCCCGGTCTGGAGCAAACAAAAGCAATGGGTCCGTTTGGCGCTGGAACTGAGCGTTTGGGCGCTCGCGGGAGCCATGCTCATGAACGCGATGTTTGACCTCGCGGCCGGGTGGATCTCGGTAGCCGTGGGCGAACTGAACGTCCTCATGTTTTGGGCCGCGGCCGCGCTTCTGTACGTAAAAATCCAAACGCTTCTTGATTCGCCAAAAAACGACGAGCAACGGTAGGTCTCCGGTTCACGGGGATTGACGCCCGGACCCTATTTTGCTACAGTTCCGCTGCAAAACAGCCATCGTTGTGGAGATGAGGTCGGATCTTCTGCATGAGGCCAAGGTTGCAGTATATTCACCTTATCGTTTCATCCTATGAAAGGAACGATCAAAACGCTCCGCGATAACGGCTTCGGGTTCATCACCCCGGAAGACGGTGGCAAGGACGTGTTTTTCCACTCGACGGAGGTCCAGGGCACGACGTTCAATGAACTGAACGTTGGCGACGTGGTCACCTTCGAGATGGCCGATTCGGACCGCGGTCCGAAGGCCGTCGGCGTGACCCGCGCGTAAGCGCCGGTCCGCGTAAAAACTCCCCGCCAGTCGGGGGGTTTTTGTTTGATCCGAGGGCCGCTTTTGCGCTTCCATTGACAATATCCACCCATTTTGCTATAGTGCCGGTGCAAAACAGCCATCGTGTCAGAGATGAGGTCGAATCTCCTGCTCAGGCCACGTTTGCAGTATATTCACCTTATCGTTTCATCCTATGAAAGGAACGATCAAGACGCTCAACGAACGCAAGTTCGGGTTCATCACCCCGGAAGACGGCGGCAAGGACGTGTTTTTTCACTCGTCTGAGCTCCAGGGCGTGCAGTTCGAAGAGCTGAACATCGGTGACATGGTCACCTTTGAGATGGCCGACTCGGAAAAGGGTCCGAAGGCCGTCGGCGTGTCCCGCGCGTAAGCGTCGGAACCGTTCAAAACTCCTCGCGCAAGCGGGGAGTTTTGTTATAAGAAAACCCCGCGGCGCGGTTAGGCGGGCGGGGCGGAGACGAGCGTCTTGTTGATCTGGGCGCGGAGTGCTTCGGCGTTCAGATCTTCGTGAGACTTTGTGGTTTCGAGATACTTCGTGCCGTCGTGCTCCACGAAGCGGATGCCGTCGCAGAACCCGAGAGAAGGGATCTTCTCGTTGAACAGGTCGAGCGCGAGTAGTTCCAGAAACGGACTGTGGCCGACCACCAGGATGTGGGCGTCCGTCGGGAGCCGGGTGAACCACTGGTAGAACTGGTGCCCGGCGTGGCGTCCGACATGGCGCGTCGCCAGATCGTTGTGCAACAGGCAGGCGCGCAGCATGTCGACCCCGTCCTGTTCCGCGTCACGGCAGGGTCCCTCCCACAGACGCATCGCCTGGGGCATTTCCGAAGCCGCGTTGAAGGGCGGAACCCGCGCCGCGCGCACGAGCTCGGCGGGGAAGTCCTCGGCGCCGGTCGCGAACGCGTCGAGCGTCTGCGCCGTGCGCGGAAGC
>CAZOPY010000066.1:0-5585 GCA_964581945.1 uncultured Gammaproteobacteria bacterium
CGATTAAGCAGCTGCTCAAAGAGAAGAAAATCAGCCAGGAAACGGCCGACCAGTACGCCGAGACGCGTCGACACTAACAAAAAACACCCTCACCGATGGCGAGGGTGTTTTTTGTTTCCTTAGAATGAGGACACCCGGTTCCATCCGGTGACGGTGAACGGGTCGTAGCTCGACACAGTGACCTCGAGCCGATACGGGCGGCTGTTGACCGTCGCTTCGGTTTCGATGGTGGTCGGAAGGGTCGAGGAGAAGGTGTGGATCGTGCAGGTGCTACCGGATATGGTCATCGTTTCGTTTCCGGTGTACGTGTTGGCGCGTTTGAGTTTTAGCAGCGCCACCTCGGCACAGCTTTCCGCAAGCGCTTGCGCGGTGACGCGGTCGTCGACCGCTCGGCTTCCGGTCCGATGCCCAATGAGCCCGAGCGCGACAGCGGCCGAAAGGACCAGGAGCACCGTCGCGACCACCAGCACGGTCACAATCAAGATGTAGCCGCCACGCGGCGAGCGAATGTTAGTCATAGCGCAAGGTGTACGAAAGGGTCGAGGTGTTGGAAATGGTTGCGTTAGCCGCCGTGCCGGTTTGATAGGTGATCGAGATGCGGATGGAGGACGGCGTCCCATTCACGCGCGTCACCGTGAAGGCCGTGACCTGGATGTTGCTCGAGGTCAGGGTGATCGCGGAACTGCTCCCAAGCTTCATGGTGAGCGCACCGTTGGTGATCTGGAACAACACTGGGTTTTCGCTCGAGGTCGGCGAGGCGATCTGGAGCGTGGTGCCGCTCCCCGAGGCGGGCGAAATGACGTTGCTCGAGGCGTTCAGTCGGTCGAGCAGCGTGCGCTCGACGAGCCGCTCGTTATCGAGGAGCCGGCCTTCCGCAACCGCGATCGAGCGCGTGCGCAGCGCCGCGTCGACGATAAACAGGAGCGCGCTCAGAATGGCCGCCACGAGGACGATGTAGATGATGAGCTCGATCAGGGTAAACCCCTTACGGGCTCGGTTGGATGATTTGAAAGGCATCGTTGCTGCGTAACGCGATATAAAGCGTGTTGTCTTTGAAGGAAACGTCGGTCGCCACCTGCGCCATGTTGAGCCCGGCCTCGAGGGTGGGGTTGTTTGCATCCGAGACGCGGTAGATTTTGAACTCCTGGTTCGAAACCGCGGTCGCCATGAACACGAACGGCCCGGCGGCGCGCAGGCTGTTCAGGTCAGCGCCTATTTCCACTGACTTGAGAACGGTCGGGGCGGTGGCGTTCGATCGGTCGAGGATGAAGAATTCGCCCCCGCTCGCGTTCGTATAGGTGCCGAGGTACAACCGTGTGCCATGGACATCGACCGAGAGTCCGTCCGCGGTTCCCGTGACGTCCACGTAACCGATTTTGGTTGGGGCGCTCGGATTGCTGACGTTCACAAGCATGATCTCCTGGTTGTCGTTCGGGGTCGCGACGTAGGCGATGTTGTCTTTGACCGCGACATCGCGTGCGTCTACGCCAAGGTTGATCGACCCTTGCTCGACCGGACTGGCCGGGTTGCTGATGTCGAAGATGTGCAGTCCGTTCACGGCCGCGGCGTACAGCGTGGTCCCAACCATGTACAAACGCCAGCCATCGGCGTTCAGGTCGCGCGTGGCCACCTGGGTGGGTGCCGAGAGGTTCGCGAGGTTCCAGACACGCAATTCATTGTCGTCTGTCGTCCCGACTGTGTAGGCATACAGGCCATCCGAGGTTTCCACGACGTCGTTCAGACTGTCGCCAGTGATGGTGGATGAACGGATGACCGGTGCGGTGACGGTCGACGCGTCCACGGTGAAAAACGACGGTTTGTTGCCGGACGTTCCCTCGGCCGTGAGCACAATCTGGTCTTCGATCGAGAACACGCCCGTCGCCTTGCCTTGCGGACCGACGTCGACGGACCCGACCACGATCGGGATCCCCCAGTTCCCCCAGGTCTCGAGCCCGAGCCAGTCGCTCATGCGCTCCGCAAGCGAAAGCGTGACCGGGCGCGTCGACGTCGCGTTGTAGCGGACGGTGACATTCACGTCCATCTGTTCGCTGTCACCGGAAACGGCGGTCACGGTCACCACGCGCGTGTAGATCCCGCTCGTGACGTCCTGCGTCCCGGAAAAGGTCCACTCGTTGCCGGTCAGCGCGAGGCCATGCGTTCCGACGGTCAGCGCGTTCCAGTCCCGGTTGCGGATTTGGCGGACCGCTTCCATCCCTTCTTCCATGAGCCGATCAGCCGTTTCCTGTTGGACGGCGTACGTCTGTTCCCGAAGCGTGGTTGTCAGAACCAAAAAACTCGCGACCGTGGTCATGATGAGGAGCGCGAGCGCGATCATCACCTCAAGAGCCGATTGTCCTTTCTGTTCGATTGAGAACGCCATAGGCCGTGAGTGAGAGATCGATGGCAAGGGTGCCGTTTTGAAGGGTAATGGTCGTTGCCGAGGAAGGGACGAGACCGCCGGCGGGGAAGTCCACTTCGGAAACGCTACCGACCGTGACGGGAGCGGTGAACGAGGTGGTCACGTCTTTGCTCGTGACGCGCGCGGCATAGCTTGTCCCCTCGTAGCGGATCACGTGATCCGTGAACACCTTCACGCCGTGCGCGCGATCATCCGTTTGGGCGAAGGCGTCCGCCTGTGCCAGGCCGATTTCACTCGTGAGGATGTCCGCGGCGCTGCGTACCTCCTGGTTTTTCAGATAGGTGAAGGAGAACAGCCAGCCGAGGCCGATCACCATACCGAACATCCCCATGACCATGATCGTTTCGAGCAGGGTGAACCCGCGCGGCTGGCGCATATCAGGGTTTGATCCCTCCGCTCAGGGAGTAGATCGGGGTAATGATCGAGATCGCGATGAATCCGACGAACAGACCGACGGTGATGAGAAGCGCCGGCTCGAGGACGGTCGTGAGCGTTTTGGTCGCGTCGTCGACCTCTCGTTCCGAAAAGTTCGCGATGTACAGGAAGCTTTCGTCCAGTTTTCCCGTCTCTTCGCCGACCGCGATCATCTGCACGACGAACCCGGGGAATAGCTGTTTGTGTTTGGACAGATAAATGCTGATGCTTTCTCCTTCCTGGATCGAATCCGCGATCGCGGCGAGTCCGCGTTGGTACACGAGGTTCGTGAGCGATCCGCTCGCGACCCGCAGCGACTCGACGATCGTCATCCCCGCTTTCAGCATCGTCCCCATGACGCTCGCGAGCTGCGTGACCTGGACCTTCGTGATCAACGGGCCGATGAGCGGCAGTTTGAGCAAGAGCCAATCCACGCGCAGCCGAAAGGCTTTAATGCGCATGAGCAGAATAAACCCGATGATTCCGGCGACCACGCTGAACGCGATCTCGCGACTGTAGGTGATCAGGAAGTTCGAAATGGCCAGCACCACCCGCGTGGTCCATGGCAGGTCGATGTTGAGCGAGGTGAACAGAGGAAGCAGCTGAGGCAGCAGCACGAGCACCAGGTAGGTCGCGATCCCGAGCGTGCCGCAAATGACAATGATCGGATACAAAAGCGCCCCACGGATTTTGCCCTTCAGCTCGCGCGTTTTTTCAATATGCTCCGCAATCCGGAACAGACTTTCGGTGAGCGTCCCGGATTGTTCGCCGACCTCGATCAGGTTCACGATGAGCGGATCGAACGCATGCGGAAATTTTTTCAAACTGGTCGAAAGAAATTCGCCCGAGGCAATGTCGGTCAGCACCACGTGCAGAATGTGGTGCATGGAGGTCGACTTGGTTTGGTTGTGGATCGCGAGAAGCGCACGGTCGAGCGGGATCCCGGCCTGGGTCAGCGCCGCCAGATATTTCGTAAAAAACATCTTTTCCTTCGAGGAAAGACGGGCGAAGCGCGGCGCCTTCGCCTTGCTCCAGTTCTTCGGATCCTCCATTTTCCGAGTCGACATACTAACTGTGAATGACGCGCAGCACTTCCGCGATCGAGGTGACGCCGGTCGCCGCCTTGCGTAGGCCGTCCATGAGCATCGTCGTCATCCCTTCTTCCACGGCCGTTTTCCGGATCGTGTCCGCGGTTTCGCGGCGCATGATCATATGTCGGATGCGCTCCGACATCTCGAGCACTTCGTAGATGCCGACGCGGCCGGCGTATCCCACGTTGTTGCATTTGTCGCACCCTGCCGGTTCCGCGAATTCTTTGAAACGGGCAAAAAACCCCGCCGGAATGAATCCTTTCAAACTTTCCTGCTCAATGTCCGTCAGTTTGCGGCGCTTGGCGCAGAATGCGCATAGTTTGCGGATGAGACGCTGACCGATCGCCACGTTGACCGTCGATGCGATGAGGAACGGCTCGATGCCCATGTCGAGCAGGCGGGGAAGGGTCACGGCCGCGTCGTTCGTGTGCAGAGTCGAGAGCAGCAGGTGACCGGTCATGGCGGCGTTGACGGCAATTCCAGCCGTTTCCTCGTCGCGGATTTCGCCGACCATGATGATGTTCGGGTCCTGCCTGACGATCGAACGCAGCCCCTGCGCAAAAGTGAGGTTGGTCTGCACGTTCACTTGGATCTGCGTGAGCCCCGGGATCGCGTATTCGATCGGGTCCTCGATCGTGATGATGGAAACGCTGCGGTTGTTGAGCTGTTGGAGCGCGGAGTAGAGCGTGGTGGTTTTACCGGAGCCGGTCGGCCCGGTCGCGAGCAGCATGCCGTAGGATTTTTTCATGTTGGACTCGACACGGGCGAGATCTTCCGGCGCCATCCCGAGTTCCTCGAGCTCCAGCGCGCGCGCCTGACCGACGAGCAATCGCATCACCACGTTCTCGCCGTAAAAGGTTGGAACGATGGACACGCGGACGTCGATCGGCAGATTGTCGACGATGACGCGGAAGCGGCCGTCCTGGGTCGCCTGGTGTTCGTCCGTGCGCAGCTCCGCAAGCACTTTGATGCGTGTCACGACCATGGCATGTTCGCGTTTGGGGAGGACGAGGACGTCGTGCAGGATTCCGTCGATACGCAAGCGGATGCTGATGAGCGTCTCCGCTGGGTCGATATGAACGTCAGACGCCCCGGACAGATACGCGTATCGCAACACGCCGTCCACCAGTTCGCGGACGGTGGCGTTTTCCAGCTTTTTGATGTCCCGAAGCGAGGTGATGCGCTGCGACTCGCGCGACGTGCGCGCGACGATCTCTTCAAATTTTTCCTGCGCTTTCGGGTCCTTGCTCGGAATGACAACGGTCTTGTTGTTCATAGGGGTGAATGCTCCCGTATAGTATAGCGTTTTTTTTCACTTGCTGACAGCTGCAACCTCGTGGATTATTTGCTATACTGCGTGTGTTGCCTTTCGAGGCATGTGCATAACTTTTAAGTCACGAAGTACGTTTATGCGTTCGATTCAATCGAAGCGAGGGTTTACCCTTTTGGAAATCCTCATCGTGATCGCGCTCATCGCGATCTTGGTCGGCATCGTCATCGCCGCCCTGAACCCGGCTCGTCAGTTCGCCAACGCGCGCAACTCGACCCGCTGGTCCCACCTGGACGTCATCATGACATCCATTAACGCGAACATGGCCGAAAATAACGGCACGTTCACCTGCGCCACCGGAGCAATCCCGGCGACCGCGACGAACATGTCG
>CAZOPY010000067.1:0-5508 GCA_964581945.1 uncultured Gammaproteobacteria bacterium
ACGACCATTACGCTTACAAGCACGAGCGGTTCGTTCAGTACGCGTGGATTAGTCTATGACGCGACAAACGACATCGTCTGGGTGGTGCAAGAGGACGGAGTGACCGTCATGGCCATCGATGCCAGCGCCGCAACCTACCGTAATGGAACAGCGGCAAACTCCACGACTGATCTCCAATTTCCCGCCTATAGTTTCGCCAATTTTACAAATCCGGTTTACGACCCGGTAACCGATTCCGTATGGGTTGTGAACGGTCAGTGTGATTATCCGTACGATGACTACATGACCAAAGTGAACGCCGCTACGGGAGCTGTTGTGGGCTCGTACGCGATTTCTTCTTGTCCGCAGATGGCGTTGCTAGATCCTACACACGGACGGGTGATGACGGGGAGCGACCATTCCGGGACATTTCCGGAACTGCGCGCGGAGGACGGGACGATGGTCGAGCGCAATATCGCCCGCGACCCAAGCTACGGCATTGCCATCGACGGCGAGGACGATGTTTGGGTAAACAGTGCATTTTCGGATTTTGTTGACGAGTTCGTCCGCGACGGCGTCCCGACGGATCAGTTCTATTCGGTGGCCGGAAACGCTGGCGCGCAGCTGGATACCTCAACCTGGATTCAGATCAACAGCGCGGCAGTAAACGAGACGTTGAACGGACAAAGCGTTTATTATGCGGCCTCCTTCGACGGCCGCCATACCTATAAAGTTCGAGGGTCTTGGCGCGATATCGTTTCTGACGAATCGGCTGTGCATGGTGGGGTCGACGGCGACTGGTACTACATCGATGATGCGGATGTTTGGACAGCGGCTCCGTCCAACACCTTGGAGGAAGCGCTGTCGCTTGCGATGGAAAATGGGCCGACAAAAAACCGAACGCTGGACGGCACCACACTTGCCGGTCTTACCTCGTCCGAATGGACAGAGGCAGGCGGTTTCGATCCCGGCGTCACGATGACGATAGATCTCTCCGCGAGTTTGTTGTCAAACGATCCACACGACGCGCCGTCCGTCCAAAGCATCGAATTTTCTGTCGAGTCAGTCGTTCCTTCCACCCCGGGCGTGACCGTCACCGAAACCGGCGGGACCACGGACGTGATCGAGGGCGGAGCAACGGATACGTATGACGTCGTGCTCGATACGATGCCGACGGATGACGTGACGGTTAGCGTCACTCCCGACAGCCAATGCACGACCGATTTCGGTTCGCTCACGTTTACGACGTTAGATTGGGACACGCCGCAAACCGTCACCGTCACCGCCGTCGATGACGACGTCGATGAAGCCTCGCCGCACACCTGCGTTATCACGCACAGCGCCTCCTCCCTCGACCCCGACTACAACGGCATCACGATCGCAGACGTCGACGCAAACGTCACGGACAATGACACGGCCGGCGTGACGATCACCGAGACCGGCGGCTCGACCGATGTCGACGAGACCGGACCCACCTCCGACACCTATGACATTGTGCTGGACACGCAGCCGACCGACACCGTAACAATCTCGATTTCGCCGGACGCGCAGTGCACGGTCGACGACAACTCGCTCGATTTCACGACCGGGGATTGGGACACGCCGCAGACGGTCACCGTGACCGCTGTGGACGACGCGGTGGATGAGACCTCGCCGCACACCTGCGTCATCACGCATACCGCCTCGTCGACCCTCGACGCTAATTACGATGGGATCGCGGTCGCCGATGTTGATGCCAATGTCACGGATAACGACGGTGCCGGATTTACGGTCAGCGCCATTTCCGGACACACCACCGAAGCAGGCGGCACCGCAACCTTTACCGTTGTTCTGAACACCCAGCCGACCGCGGACGTCACCGTCGGCGTATCGAGCGATGACACGACCGAGGGGACGCCGGACGTCGCCACCCTCACGTTTACCGCCGCGGACTGGGACAACGCCTCCGCGCACACGGTGACCGTGACCGGCGTGGATGATGCTGCCGACGACGGCAACGTGACCTATCACATCGTTCTGGACCCCGCGAGCTCGACGGACCCGAATTACGATACGATGGACCCGCCGGACGTGACCGCGATCAACAACGATGACGATACAAGCGGCGGAGGCGGTGGCGGCGGGCATGCAACCATTTCGCCGTCGAATGTCAGCGTGCTGATCAACGCGAACGATTCGTGCGTCGCGACGGATCAGGTCACGTTGACCTTGCAGGCGTCCAACGCGGACGAGGTGCTTGTCAGCAATGATCCGGATCTCACGGACGCGGAATGGCAGCCGTTCAGCGGAGCGACGGACGGCACGGGCTCTGACGGTTACACGATTTACGTCATGACCATGTCCTGGACCTTGCCGGGCGGGACCGTGAGCGGCAACCAAAGCGTGTACGCGAAGTTCCGTTCCGTTGACGGGACCGTGTCTACCACCGTCTCCGATGCAATCTACTATGACCCGCAGGAACAGTGCGGGGAAGTGTCTCCGCCGGTGACGCCGCCGCCGACCGAACCGCCGCCGGGAGAAACGACTCCTCCCGCGGAAGAATTCCCGGCGACCGACTTCGTGCGTTCCACCGACGACAGCACGATCTACTTCGTCATGCCGGACGGGACGTATCGGCCGTTCACGACGATGGCGGCCTATCTGACCTACGTCAATTCCTGTCAGGATTTTGCCTACGTCACGGATCAGACGCTTGCGACCGTGAAACTCGGCCTCCCAATGATGCCGGATCCGGGCTCCGTGCTCGTGAAGTTCGCCTCATCATCGAAGGTCTACGCCGTCGAGGCCAACACGGATCCGAATCTGGTCACGTTGCGCTGGATCCCAAGCGAAGAGGCGGCCCGCACGATCTACGGATCGGCCTGGAACGATTACGTGATCGAGATTATCGACGTTCCGGCGACGTACGTCATCGGCGCGAACCTGACCGGTCCGGAATCAGGGATCGATCCGACGGCGTTGAAGAGCCGCGCGTCGCTCACCGGCGGGGTGTCGTACAACCTGTACATCGTGAACCCGGACGGGACGCGTCGAGACGCGTTCAGCTCGTGGACGCTCGTGAAGAGCGAAAATGGAACGGTCACGTTCAATTTCGAAGACAAGGGTGTGGACTTCGACTACAACGACGTGGTGGTCGAGGTGGATCCGCGCACCTGTGAAAGTTTGATCATCACCGCCCATCCGCTCGAATCCGCCTGGCATCATCAGATCGGGCTCCAGGTGTTCTACGAAGGGCAACAGCAGAGCGATACGATCCTCTGGCCCGATTCGCACGATGCGGTGAATCAGCAGAAGACGGTGCGCGTGACCTACGCCCCGGAGATCGCTACGACGATTGAAACGCAATACGTCGGATCCGTGGTTGCGGCCGCCGCCAGCATGTGGGAACCGCTCGAAGCGGCCATGTCGCGAGCCGGTCTGACAGGATTCGGAAATCTGTCGGCTGGAAATTGACAAAGATGGATAAAAAAACTAGGCTGCAAATAGCCTAGTTTTTTATTTATCCACAGTTTTGAAGCGAATATTTTGTCACCTATGGCTCGCTCCATTACCCTGAATCTTAGGACGCTCGAACTTCTCGGTCTGACCCAGAAGGATCTCGACGTCTACGTCGCGCTGCTCTCGCTCGGGTCCGCGCCGCTCCGGCGCATTGCCGAAGCCGCGAGCCTGAACCGCGGGACCGCCTACGACGCGCTTAAACGACTCATCGTCGTGGGCCTGGTCAGCCACGTCGATGCGAAGACCCACCGGTATTTCACCGGCGAAGATCCGCACAAGCTCCGAGGTCTCGCCACCCGCCGCGAGGTGGAACTGCGCGAAGCGCGCCTCCTGCTCGACGAGACCGTCGAACAGCTCGAAGACGTGCGCGGATCAAGCGAACATCGTCCGGCCGTCCGCTACTACGAAGGCGAGGCCGGCGTCCGCGAGATCCTCGAAGACGTGCTCGCAGCCTCGGAGCGTGCGGAGACAAAAACGTACCGCGTGTACTCGTCCTCGGCGCTGCGCGATCTGATCGCCGGCGCGTGGCCGGGATTCACCAAAGAGCGCATTCGCCGCGGGATCCGCGTGGAAGCGATCTCGATGGGGCAGGGCGGGACAACCGCAGGTCTCGACGCCCGCAAGTGGTTGACGCAAACCGCCCAGGCGCCGACGTACATCTTCGTGTACGCCGGAAAGACCGCATTCGTTTCGCTCGACGGGAAGAAGCAACTGTTCGGGGTGATCCTGGAAAACACCGCGCTTGCGGCCACCCAGACCATGATCTTCGACGCGCTGTGGAAACAGCTCTGACGTCGTGAAGGGACGGAGGGATTCAAGAAACTGAATCTCTCGGCCCTTTCACGACTCCGGAGGAGACCATGCGCCCGATCATCATCATGATCTGCGGTCCTCACATCGAGGACGACCGCGATTCGCCCCAGTACCACCGCATCGACGCGGCGATCCAGGTCGCCCGCGAACTGCTCGAGCGAGGCCAGTGGCCCGAGATCCTGGTGTGCGGCGATGCGCGCCAGGGCCAGGACATCGAGCGCTTCGTCGCCCGCGCCAACGACGCGCTCGCCATGCCGCGAGCGGTCGGCTGCTACGACGAAGGCGCGTCCACCCTGACGGACGTCCGCGCCGCGATCCGCTGGCTGAACGACCTCGACAGCGAGGAGCCGACGCAGGTCGTCCAGCTGACGCTCGTCACCGACTGGTGGCACCTGCCGCGCGCCCAGATCATGCTGTTCGGCGAGATGGCCCGACGGCTCGACCCGCACGTACAGATGCGTCACTACACGGCCTGTCCGGTCTACGGTGGCGTCCTGCCCACCCCCGAGCAGCACTGCCGCGAACAAGCCGGCACCATCGCCTACCTGAACGGCACCTACCGCTCCAACACCGATCTCTCCTGGGGCAAGCCTTCTCCGCTTGTTCCATCCGCTCCTTCTTCTTCCACCTCCACTTCCTCCTCCTGAGCGCCCCCACTCGCGCTCATTTTCTTTTTGCAAACAAAAAAATGACCCGTAGGTCAGGAGGAGAGTCGCGCGGCTTCGTGCAACTCGGTGAGGGCGCGATCCAGGTGGTCGCTCACGCGCGACACGAGCAGGTCGTACCGGCGCTTGAGGTCGGGGAGCTCGTCGAGCATCCCTTCGGCCCGCAGGCGGTTGTCCACCTGATCGATGGCCAGCTGCCGGAATCGGGACGGGTAGCCGCGCACGATCGGACGAGGCATGCGGTAGTTGTCGCCGACGTAGTCGATGTCGAGGCACCCCTCGCCGGCCGGGAGGCGGTTGTACCAGTGGTCCCCGAACCCGGGGATCGAGCAGATGTGCAGGAAACCGCCGTGGGTCTGGAGCAGAACGAGCAACGCGGTCGCGTCGTCCTGGCCGACCCAGGGGGTCGCTTCGGTCCAGGCCATCTGCCACTCTGGCCTCGCGGTGTCGCGACGCCAGGTGGCGAACAGGATCTCACGTAGCGCGTCGAACTTCTTCGTCCGCTGAACGTAGCCGGACAGGGCACGAGTCATCTCTCCCATTTGGCACCTCC
>CAZOPY010000068.1:0-5477 GCA_964581945.1 uncultured Gammaproteobacteria bacterium
CCGCTCATCGAAAGAAACTCACCCGTCCCGCTCGTCGCATTGTTGGCCAGAATCTGCACGACCCCGCCGCCGGTGTACACGCCCGCGGTGTGGATCGTCGCGGCCGCGCCAGCGGTCCCGCCGTTCAGGTCGAGATCGAGCAGTTCGCCGTTCGCGGACAGGCTCGTTCCGCCCTGAATGAGGATCCCCGTGCCGGTCGAAAGAGCGTTCGCGATAACCGAGTGCGCTGCGGTGGACGTCGCGGTAGACGTTTGCGTGAACACGCCGGCGCCCGAGGACATGGTGATGTCCTTGTCCGCCGCGACGGTCACCCCGCCGGTCGCACTGATGAGGTCTCCCGAGGTCGCCGGCGAGAGTGTGGTCCCGCTGCGGCTCCAGAAGCCTTGCGTTCCCGAGGTCGCGCTCCCCGTGACCGTGCCCGAGCAGGTCAGGTTGCCGTTCGTGCCATCCACGGTGCAACCGGTCGATCCGGATCCGCCAGCCAGGTTCACCCCGCCCGAACCGGCCGCGCCGCCAACGTTCACCGTGGTCGCGGTCGTGTTGAACAACGCGCCAGTCGCAGCCGACGTGGTCAGGTTGCCGCCGTTCACCTGCAGGTCGCCGTCAAAACGGACATTGCCGTTGTCGACCCAGAGCGACCATGGGTTCGTGATCGACAAATTTCCGCTGCCGGAGTTCGGCGCGTTCGCGATATACAGGTTGGCCGCATCGGTCACGATGACCCCACTTCCCGACGCATCAAGCGTCGGCTGCGCCCAGGTGTTGAAGGCGCTGGCCGGGATGGTGACACTGACCGCGTTGATCGTTCCGGTGTGCGCCGCCTGTGAAAACCACGAGCCGGTCGAAAGCGAGGTCGACACGGTCGTGGCATTTGCGGGGTTGTCGAGAATCGCGCCGTCGAAACGGGTGTTGCCGTCATCGATCCAGAGCGCCCAGGGGTTCGTGATCGTCATGTTCGTCCCGGACGACGGGGCGTCGGCGATACGCAGAGTGGCTGCGTTGGTGACCGTCGTGCTTCCGCTCGCGGCAAGCGTCGGCTGGCGGTAGGTGTTGAACGAAACGTCGTTCGATCCGGAGGTCGCGGTGTAGGTCGCCTGGCCCTGGCTGAACCAAAGGCCCGTCAGGCTTCCGGCGCCGAGCGCGCCCGAAATGTTGCTCGGCGAGTGGGTGATCGTGCTGTCATCCTGCACGATGAACACCCCCGTCCCGTTGTCCTGAATGACAAAATCCCCGGTCGACGCCAGGTTCGTAATCACGTTGCCCGTTCCGCTGTCGGTAACGGTGTACGTCTGCGACCCGGACATGGCGATCGAGGTCGACGCATCAAGCGTCAACGCGTCACTCATGTCGTCGTAATCAATGCAATCCGGACAGGTGAAGGTCGAGCCGGTCAGGGTCAGGTTGCCGCTCGAGTCCGAAACGAGCACGACGCTGTTGCCGCCGGCTTGCGAGGAGTCGTATCCGTCGAGCAGGTCGGCATCCATCGCGAACGGCACGGTCGCAAGTCGAATGCGCGGGGTCATTTCCGAGTCCGTGCCGACCGTGATGCCGAGCCAAAGGTTGTTGGAGTTGTCGAAAAGCGTGGAAGGGAAAGCGTTCTGCGTCCCGCCGGTCGTGTCGCCGAGAAGAACGAAGAAAACGCCGTCGGTCGTCGTGATCGAAATGGACCCCGGATTCGATCCGCCGGTGCAGTCGACGGTCGCCGTGTTCGCATCCGTGTTGGCCGCGCTCCACAAACAGGTTCCGCTGGTGGCCGAGTCCCAGATCTGAAACTTCATGTTGCGCGCGGTGTCGGCAACCGTGATCCGGTTATTGTCGGTGAGCTTTCCCTGAAAGGAAATGATTTTCGGCACCGACACCGTGGCCATCGCAATGTAATCGGAGTACAAAAACTGCCAGAAACCGAAGACGATCATCATGAGGACAAAGGTCACGACAACCGCGAAGGGTTCACTGGCAGATGTTTTCTGTTTTTGTTTTCGGAGATCCATACGGACCTCGGGGACGGGCGAGACCTTCGCCTTATGGGCACTTCGGTCTCTTCTTCCGTCGTTTAACACCACGAAATCCTCGTCCGAAGGGGTTTCCTTCGATACGAGGTGTAGTTCCGACTCAGGCGTCACGGCCATCGAGTCGTCCGGAATCTGATCTCCGACCGTGCGTGAATGATCCTTCACGAGGATCGCTCACGCCCAGCCGGAGGCTGAGCTCTTCTCTTATTTCCTCTTCGCGTATTTCGCGATGAGCCACTTGTTGTATTGCATGACGAGCAACACGAGAATGACCACGAGGATCATGAACAGGATGATGAGCATCCACGGCATGACCCAGAAGGTCTGGGTGGCGGAAGCGACCTGGTTCGTTTCGCCGTAGTTCAGCATCAGGGTTGCGGTGTATTTCCCGAGGCCGAAGTTCATCCATTCCTTCACGAGCTCGGAGGCGTTATCCGGCAGCTGGGCTTTGAGCCAAGCGGCCGAGAACAGACGCGCCGAGTCCGGCAGGACATTCCCGCCTTCCGCGTTCACCGGGATGACGGCGCTGGTGCCGCCAAACATGTTGGTGACCTTGATCACCCCCGTCGGCTTCAGGTGGACCGTTCCCGAGTTCTGGAAACGGATACCGAAGTTGACCGGGAGCGAGGTGGCGGAATCCGGGCTGACCGAGAAGTCCGTGATGGACCCCTTTTCAACCACGGTACCGGCCACGCGAACGAGGACAAGCGGTCCGGTCAAACCGGACACGCCCACGCCCGTCGTGGTGCTCGGGGCCGATGTCCCGAACAAGAGAGCGGCGTAGTATCCGCCCGGGGCGGCATTTTTCGGCGTGGTGATCGTGAACGGCACATTCGCGAAGTCGTGGCTCGCGACGGTGATCTTCGTCATGGAGAAGGTCACCCAGGAAGCCATGCTGCGCGCGCCCGCTTCCGAGACGGTCTCGAACTGCGGGGTGCCGGTTTCGTCCGTGCCGGCTTTGAAGTCGCGGACGGACGGGTAATACGTTTCGTCGGCATCGGTTTCGGTGTAGAATTTCACGTTGCCGACGACCGTTCCGCCCGGCTGCACGTCATACTCGAACGTGAGCGGGGAAACGGTAAGGGCGCTTGCTGTGAACTGCGCGAGCGGGGCCAGTGCCATCGCCACCAGCATCGCGGAGAGAATCTTCCTCCACATAAGAACGACGGGTTAGGTTAGAAGGTGGCCGTGGCAATAAAGGTCAGGACGTTGCTGTAGTCCGTGGCAGCCGGCGTAGTGCCGGAGACCGAGGCTTTGACAAGCACCTCGGCTCGTCCGCTCGCGACCGGAGCAGAGGTCGTGTTGATAATCTGCGTCGCGGTCGTTTCAATCTCACCCACGGCCTGCGTGCCCGTGTTCGTGAGACTGCATGCGCCGCCGGTCGAATCATACTGCGTCCCTTTGGTCAGCCCGGCGCTGACCGATTCGACGCACAACCCGATCTTTTCTTCGCCGGCCGCGATCGTCGTCTCGGTGGATCCGAGCGTGATCGTGTGTGAGGCCGACGTGCTAGCAAGACCGGTATTCGCCCCTTCAACCGTTACCACGGCGCCACCTGCCGCATTTGTATCAATATCCATGAAAATGGAGTTGATCGTGCTTTGGTCTGATGTCGTAAGCGTGCCGCTTGAAAGCGTGCCCAAGTCGACGGAATACGGCTGACCAGAGTTGGTATCCGACGTCGCCGTATCAAGATCGAACGTGATCGATGCATTCACCGTCGCAGAGAGCTGCACACGGTCGTTATCATCAATCGGAACGGCGATGGTTCCGGTGTCTGCACCAGCAGCGATCGTAATGGTCTTGCTACCGGCTGAACCCGGATTTTGGTATTGAGAATGACCGAGAACGACTGATCCATCCGGATAGGAGGTGCCTCCGACCGAACCATCCGCGTGGTCGCCGATCAGAACACACACTTCGCTCGAGGATGCGATCGTCCCCGTTCCTGAGGTAATGGTCAGGGTGACGAGGTTCGTCCCGCTGAACACCGCACCCCAGGTGCCGAGAGACGGCGCCGAACCGATCGTCAATTCCGTTCCGGCGTCATCGCAGATCCCGTCCGCCGATGAGTCAACGATCACATCGACGTCCGTGTCATCAAGCGGACCACTCGGGTCGCCTGCTGTGGTGCCGTCAAAACCGGAAGGGAATGTGACGACAATGGTTCCGCCCGCGCCGACACCCGACGTCGCCGTAAAGACGATGCCGTGGTCGGAGAGGGTTGTGGTTTTTTGACGCGTCATCGTGTCCGACATGCTCGTCAGCGCGGCCGCGTGCACCGGCCGGACCGTCGCAATAACGGAAGAGAGGACGAGCGATGCAATCACCATCCTCACGACCCACGATTGCATGTTCGCAACATGTGTCATAGTTTGTTTATTCATGTGAGTTTCGAGAAACCTCTTGGAAGAAATATCGAACGACGTCTGATCGACATTCCTTCTCTTGGGTCAGCTGGACTCGTTGTGGCCCCTCCCGAACCGCGCGCTGCGGGTGAGTTTCTGTCGGAAGGCGGTCTCGACCTTTACCGTCACTGTTATAGTTGAGTGACTGGGCGCTGATGCGCAAAGCGCAGCAAGGCTCAACCCTCAATCGTTAGTAATGTCCCGTTGCAATGAACGTCCCGGTTCCGCTGTACGTTCCCGCGGCCGTGGTCGTGCTAATCCCGACCTTGTACGTTACCGTCGTGTTCACGCCACCCGTCCAGATGTTTCGGGAAGCGATGAGAATCCCGCTCCCGATCGAGCGATCATCTGCGAAGGCGGCATCCGTGCCGGAAACGGCAATCCCCTGTTCCCCGGCGCCAGCGGTGACCGAACCGTCCGACACCCCTGGGATGGTGTTTCCGGACTGGTTCTGGAACACACTGGCCACATACACCTTCAAGCTGTAGCCGAAGTCCGCGTTCGTCGCAACCGAGACCGTTGTCGAGCCCGTGCTGACCGCGGCGGTCGTCATGGGGTTCGGCGAAAGCGTAACCACGTTCGGGGAAACGCTCATCGTGATGCGCGGCTCCTCATAGAGAGCCTCGAATCCGGTGACGGCATGGAAATTCGTACTGTTCTCGGGCAACGCTGCCGACGCATCCGCAGCGGATCCGTAGTCAGTGAAGCTCGTGGACGTGGTACGACCACCTCCGCCAGCAACCGCGTTGGCCCACAAAATATAGTTGGCCGACGACGATTCCGCGTACGTACGCAAAGGCAGGATGAGAAGGAACAACGCTAGGGTGAGAAAGATACTTCGCGGGCCCATAGTCATTTCTCCTGTTAGTATAGCAAAATTTTTCGTTCCGGTCAATCCATAAATTTGGCTAATGACTGAAGAAAAAATGAAGATTTAGGCTCATGCTGTGGGTATCTTTTTTTCGGAAAAAAGGTGTCAAGAGAATTGCAGCCCACTTATGCACAAGCGCTTGAACAAGGATGCTGTTCGTGACGTGCCCTTCGTTTCCTGATACAG
>CAZOPY010000069.1:0-5440 GCA_964581945.1 uncultured Gammaproteobacteria bacterium
CGTCGTTGTGATCGTGTTGCCGTTGTTGTACGCGGTTTGGAGCGTGGCCGTTCCGCCGCTCGCTCCCCCGATGAGCTGGAACGCGGCGCCGTCGTACATGTAGGCGTTGTTGTTGGTCGAATCCCAGACGATGTCGCCTTCCTGCGTTCCGGTCACTGCCGCTGGGACGCCCGCGTTCGTCGGAACGCGTAATCCTGTGTTTGCGGCGTGCGCGGCTGCAAGAATACGCCCGGTCACCGAAAGGTTGCCGGTTGTCCCGTTGTCCGCGATGGAGGCGAGCGTGTTTGTGCCGTCCGTAAAGTTGATCGTGCCGGTGTTCCCCACGGCGACGTTCAGGGTGGTCGCCGTCGATGTGACGTCTCCGCCGTTTACGGCGACGTCGCCAGCTGTGATGACGTTGCCGGAGGTCGCGATCGACCAGTTGGCGCTGTTCACGCTCGTCGAGTCGCTCACATCGCCGATCGAGATCGTGTCCGCGTCCGCGTTCGTGCCGATCGAAACCGTGTCGCACGACGCCGAGTTACAGATCGAGGCGCTTGTCGCGCTGCTGCCAAGCGTGAGCGCGGCCGCGGTCGCATCCACTGTGAGCGCGCCCGAACCGACGAGCGTCGTATCATCGACCGTGAGTGTTCCGTTGGAGTTGATCGTGAGGGCGTCCCCGCCGTCGCCAATGACGGTCGCCTGCGCGAAAGTGAGATCGCCGCCGGTGATCGTCATCGCGTAGTCCGCGGTCGTCGTGAGCGTGCCGTTGCCGTAAATCGTCGACGCATCGCCGGCAACGAACGTGTCGGCGTACATGCTGTCCTGCGCCGCGATGTCGCCGGTCGTGAAAATATCGTCGCCGTTCGCGCTGAAGGACGCGTGTACGCCGGAGACGACGTCGGAACCGACGAACAGGTTTCCGCCTGCCATGAGCACATCGCCGTCCGTCTGGAACGTGGTTGAATCCACGCCCGCTTCCTGAATGCGGAAATTTCCCGTGGACTCCATGTCGACGAGGAAATCCAATCCAGCGCCGTCGAGAGAAAATTCGAGGTCCGCCGTGTCGACGTTTAAAATTTTGTCCGGGTCATTGTCGTAAACGTTGTCGAGCGTCGGCGAGCCGGAGGCCGTGATCGCCGCGTCGAGGTCATCAAGGACGTCCTGGACGTTTGTGCTACTTGAGTTCGTAAATTCGTCGAACGTGCCGATCGCCGCTGCGCCGGAGGTCGACGTTCCTGCCGTATCGGCGAGCGAAACGGTTGCCGAGTCCGCGGTGTTGCGCACGAAGATCGCGTTCCATCCAAGACTTGAGCTTCCAAGATTCCGCAGATTATCCGCACTCGGCAGAAGATCGCCCCCGAGCGTTGTATTGTTCGTGTTGGATGCGACAATCAAACTTCCGCTGTCGACGGTAAAATTATCTCCAGCTCCTCCGCCGAGATCGACATCAATGCCGCCGTTCGGGGCGTTCAGGAAAATGGCGCCCGAACTCGTGGACTGTCCGACGATCGTCATGTCGTCTTCCGAATCCAGGAAAAGCCCGCCCGACGTTCCGTTGGATGTCAGCTCGATCGCACCGTCTACGGTGTCGATCGTGACGCTACCGGCCGCGCCGCTCGCGTCCATATCAATGTTCGCGCCGGTTTCGACCAGAGCGGTCGTGGCGTCGATCTCCACCTGGCCGCCGGTGCTCGCCATGAGCATGAGATCGCTTGCTTCGATGTCATACCCGGTCCCGACCGCGGCAAGGGTCGAATCATTCATCGAGAATGTTGAACTGATGAACAGCCCTGTATCTGTGAACATGCCTCCTTCTGAACCGAACTGATCTGCGGCGAACAGATCATTGCCGGAAAGGGTGAATGCGGGATTTGAAATCGTTTCCGTTCCGCTCGAGCCGACGACCACGTCGTCATCGTCTTCGTACGTGGCGAACGCGCCGGATTCCCAAAGGCTGGAACCGGCAAGACAGTTTGTTCCGTCAGATTGGCAGAGATCGGTCGAGTCGAGTCCATCGAGCGTTTGGCTGTTCACGGCATAGGGTGCCGCGGTCAGCGCCTTGCGCGGTCCGAGCGTTTCGCCCTCGATCTCCACTTCGAGGAAGACGTCGGCGTTGTCGGCGAACACCGTGTCTGGGATCGCAGCGAATCCCGCGCCCGTGTCGCCAAGATCAACGGTGAACAGTCCGTCCGTGAGCGTAACGCTCATGTTGGCGTTGCTGGCGCAGCTGCTGTCGTCATTGGACCACAGGCAGGAGCCGGCCGCGACGTCATCGTACAAACGGAATTGGAAATTGAGCGAGGCATCCGACACCGGAACCCCGTTGGGGTTCAGAAGTCGGCCTTGGTAGGTCACGACGTTGTTTGGCGAAACGGCGTGCGTGGGCGGCGCGGAGAGAAACGAGACCAGAACCAGCGCGATGGCAAGCATCGCGACGGCTGACGTTCGGACACGGTTGTGTCGGACCGCATTGGTCATACGTTCTCAAGGGGTTGGGTTCGGCGGCGGCGCGGAGGAAGACGTCTCTGATGTTCCGGGAGGCGTCTCATCGTGCGGCTTCAGCCGAATGTCGCGGGAGAGGTCAATGGCTTCTTTGTTCTTCGTGTAATCGATCGGGCGTACCTCCTCGGTCTTGTACCCGGGCTTTTCGTACGTCGAGAAATATTCGTTCGGGCCGAGCAGGAAGGTATAGCGTCCCAAGCTGTCGGTCACGGCGGTTTCGAGCAGCTTGTTGTACTTCGGTTCGAACACGCGCACGACGACGTTCTTGAGCGGTCGGCCTGTTGTTTGATCGTAGACGATCCCCCAGCTCTTCGGCTTGCGCGGTTTTGCCAGGCGTCGAGTCAGTAGGTAGACGACGACCTGCAGGGCGAACAGGCCGGCTGTCAGCAGCGAGGGCTGAACCACGAGCACGTAGAGCGACAGGATCACTCCCGAAATGCCAAGCACCTGCTGGATGCGGCGTAACGTCTTCACCCGCTTCACCTTCGCGGGCGTCTGCGCGGTCGCCTCGGTGTCCATCGGAATGTTCGGCGTGATCGTCACGTTCTTCTCGGTCACGCGGATCGGTTCGCCGTGGTAGACGTCGAGGAAAATCCCGTCGTCTTTCACACCGGCCAAGTAGCGGCTGGGAAAGGTGAATCCCGGTTTGATGGCTTGCAGGCGATACTCGCCCGGATCAACCAGGAAGAAGTATCGGCCTCCTTTGTCGGTCACGCGACTTCGGATGAGCCGATTCTCCGGCAGCTTGTACAGACGCACGATGGCGAGATCGATCGGTGTTTTCGCCAGCGCGTTGTAAACCACCCCGAATCCTTTGCGGCGGCGACGCCAGAACAAGAGGAAGGGAGCGGTGAAGAGATATTGAAGGAACGGCAGCAGGTTGAACGCGGTCGCCAGCACGATCGTGCTGGCAACCACCGCAACGGCGGCGGTCGGTAACGCAGCGTTTGCTGCGGCTTGGGCGGTCGGACTTTGTTGCAGATTCTCGATCGTCTGCAGCACATTCTGTAAGACGGGCTGTAAGACGGGCGGCAGCACCGGACGTGTCATGAGCACGCGCGGGTTCACGATGTTGTTTGTCACGGTCAGTGTGACATCGGCATCGTTGTAGCCGTCTTTGGCTGCATGGACGCGGTACGTACCATTTGGCACATACCAGGCGAATGTTCCTTCCGAACCGGTTGTGACCGGGTTGAATTCGCTGTAAGGCGATCCATCCCAGGCCACGTCGTTCTGAAAGAGCGTCACCGTCGATCCGCCGACGCGCACCTCCGATCCCTCGAGGAGTTCGTAGGTGTAGCCGTGGCCGACGACGTTGCCGACGAACGAGATCGTTTGACTCGTTCCATCGATGTAGAAGATGACGACCGATACGCCGTATCCCGAGAGCGCGCTCGGGACCGTGATCGTTGCCTCATAAGCCCCGTCCACGAGGGTCATGAGGTAGGTCTCTCCTCCGAAAAAGAGCTCCACGTGGTCCACGTCCTTCACGATGTCCCTGGTCGACAGCTCGACCGTGAGGGTCTCTCCGGCTAGCAGATCCACCGCCCCTCCTTCGTCCGGCGTGAGCGCAATGGCGCCGTTGCCGACCAAGAAAGAGACGTCGTTGGCAGGGATCTGTTCCCCGGGAGGAACCGTGGTCGGCGGGACGACCGGACAGTCGCTTGCGCAGCTGTCGGACGTTTCTCCGCTGTCGCACACGCCGTTTCCGCACAGACTGACTGGCGGAACGACCGGACAATCGGACGGACAGGTGTCCGTGGTTTCGAGCGACGAGCAGGTCCCGTCTCCACAGTAGCCGCCGCTGGTCGGTGGCGTCGTGGGCGGGGTCGTCGGTGGCGTCGTTGGAGGGGTCTCCGGCGGGACTTCCGGGGGAACCTCCGGTGGCACCTCGGGTACTGGCGCACTTGGGGTGCAGCTCACAAGAGCGCCAGATGCGAATTGCCCGGCGTCGTCATACGCAAAGACGCCGTAGTAGTAGGTCGTGTCGTTGGTGAGTCCGCGCTGCGTGAACCCCGTGTCGTTTCCATCGAACGCGGTCGTGCAGTCCGGGTCGTTCGGCGAGCTTGGATAGGTGTCCGTGCATTCGAGCGCTTTTTCGCCGGCCAGATCCGTGTCGCTCGGGTTGGTCCAGGACAGCGTGCACTGCGCGTCGCCCGGGGTCGCGGTCAATCCCGAGACGTTCCCCGGCGGCGGGTTGCTTGCCGTGGCGAAGGTATTGTCGCCGGAGACGCCGCTGTTTCCCGACGCGTCCGTGCAACGCGCTTGGAAATGGTACGTCGTCCCTTCCGAGAGGCCGGAGAGCGAGAGCGAATGGCTGGTCGCGAGCGTCGCGTCGGAAACGGTCGAGCCGTAGCTCGTGGTCGTCCCGTAGTCGACGGCGCTTGAGGCCGCTTCGTTGGTGTCGAACGTGACGCGCGCCGACGAGGTCGTGATATCGACGACATCGATGTTCGAGATAACGCACGCGGTCGTGTCGAGCGTCGTGAACGTCTCATCCCCCGAGCTCCCTTCGTTGAAGCACAGGTCCGCGGAACGCGCGCGGAAATGATACGTCGTCCCTTCCGACAGGCCGGAAAGCGAAATCGTGTGCGTGGTCGTGAGACTCGAATCCGTGACCGTGCCGAGTTCGTAACTCGCGGTCGTGCCGTAGTCGACCTTGCTGTCCGCGGATTCGTCCGTGTTCCAACTCACATCCGCCGATGAACCGGTGATGTTCGAAACCGTGACGTTGCTGACCACGGGCGCGGTCGTGTCTGTGCAACCGCCGCCGCCTCCGCCACCCGCGGTGGGCACGGTCGCGGACACGTCGATCGTATCGTCGCCGCCGATCGGGAGCGCGATGGACCCGCTGTCGCCGAACGTGCCGGCGATCGACAGGTAATACGTCCCCTCGTTCGACGGGTTCGTGACCTGATTCGCGCCGGTTCCGGAGCTGGTCGCGTTCGTGCCGATC
>CAZOPY010000070.1:0-5431 GCA_964581945.1 uncultured Gammaproteobacteria bacterium
GCAGTTCAAGGTCGTCTTCGATGCACTCCGCCGCCTCCTCGACGAGCCTGCGAATCCGAGCGAGCAGATCGGATTCAAGATAACCTAAAAGACGGCCGGAGCCGCCTCGCTTGCTACTTGCCGAATCGTCTCTCGCGATCGTGGAACTCGGCGATCGCGGCGTCGAGGTCCTGTTCCGTGAATGCGGGCCAGTGCTCGGGGACAAACAGGAGCTCCGCGTAGACACTCGACCAGGTAAGAAAACCCGACAGACGCTGTTCGCCGGAGGTGCGAATCCACAGATCAACGTCGGGGATCCCCTGCATCCAGATCTTCGAGGCGATCAGCTCTTCTGTGATTTCCTCCGGACGATGACCCTCCGACACAATCTGTTTTACGGCGTCCACGATTTCCGCGCGGCCGCCGTAGTTGATGCAGACGTTAAACTGTCCGCCGGTGTGTCCGGCTGTCGTCGTCTCGATGTCCACGATGGCGCGTTGAATTTTTTCGGAAAGACCTTCGCGTCGGCCGATCACCTTCAACCGCACATTATGCTTTTTCAAAAAATCGATCTCCGTTGTCAGAAGGAGGTACAGAAGGTCCATGAGATAGGCGACCTCTTCGGCAGACCGTTTCCAGTTCTCGGTTGAGAACGCGAACACCGTGAAGTGCTCGATGCCTCGCGCGAGCGCCGCGACACCGATCGTCTTCACGTTGTCATATCCGCGACGGTGTCCCTCAAGCGTCGGCAACCCCTGCGCGCGCGCCCAACGGCGATTGCCGTCGAGAACGATGGCCAGATGTTTCAATTCCATAGCATGCGCAGTATAGGGAAGGAACGTGGACTCGGCAAGCATCTAGTGGCGGAAGTAAAAATAACTTGCAACAAGGACGGCGACCCAGGCGCCGGCAAGCAAATCGAGCAGACGCTGGCGGCGAACAAACTCGTCCCAGCTCCCCCATCCGCCGAATTTCCACGACAGCCGGCGGCCGAACAGCAGACACAGAAAGAGCACCACGAACCCGACGATCGGGATGAGCGAGAGAGCGAACAGCACGTACAAGCGCGCTCCGAACGTCCACCCCTGCGTCCAGAGCAGGGCGCCGACGGACGGTCCGCGCAGATACCGCGCGCGCACCTGCGCTTCGGGCTCGAGCACCAGGTGAAATCCGCACTTCTTGCATTCCTCGTTCCACTCCTCGACGTGCGCTTTGCATGATTTGCAGACGGTTTCCATACCGAGCCATTATACGAGGGTCGCGAAGAAAACCAAAACCCCCGCCGTCGGCGGGGGGCTTTTTGTTAGCGGATGTACTGCAGCGGATTCTGGCGTTTGCCGTTCAGCCACACTTCGAAGTGCAGGTGCGTGCCGGTCGAGCGACCGGTCGTCCCGGTGTGACCGAGCGCCTGTCCCGCATCCACGTGGTCGCCCACGTTCACGAAGATTTTCGAGAAGTGGCCGTAGCGGGTCATATACCCGTCGCCGTGGTCGACGTCCACGCACAGCCCGTACCCGTCGTACCAGCTGGCGCGCACGACCGTGCCGGCGCGTGAGGCATAGTTGAAGGTGTTGTAGTCGCCGTCGAGGTCAACACCGGTGTGACCGCGGACGCCGTAGTACTGCGTGATCACGTGCCAGTCCGTCGGCCAGGTCCACCCGCCCGCGACCGCTGCCTTGCTCGGGCCGGATCCGCCGTTCGTGTCCGACGTGTCCGGAGCCGTGAAGATCTTGGCGAGCGGCGCGGTGTAGCGGACCACGGGCTTGGGCGGTTCGCCGTCCGGGATCATGAGCTCGTCGCCCAGATGAAGATCATCCGCGTTCGCCAACCGGTTAAACGCCACGATCTTATCCGCATCCGCATTGTACTGTTTGGCGATAGAGAGCAGCGTGTCGTTCTTCTTCACCGTGTACAGCACGCCGTTGGTCGGCGGGATCGTGAGCGTGTCTCCCGGACGAATCGTGCTCGTGGCCGTCAGTTCGTTCGCCCACAGAACGCTCGCAAGGTTCAGCCCGTATTGATCCGCGATCGTCCCGAGCGTGTCGCCGTTCTGCACGGTGTATTTCTCGGTCGCGGTACGCGCCGCTACACTCGTGTCCTCACCGGAAATCGTCGGGGCGATGAGATCGCTGCCACCGAGCGTCGTGGCCAGATCGTCGGTCATGGTATCAACATCGACCGCGTCGTCGACCGACACGACATACGTCTCGTCATAATTTGTTTGCGATTCCGGAGTCACGACATCCGCCGACACCTCTTCGACCGTTGCGGACCGATCCTGCGTGACCATCCCGAACAACAGGCTCTTTTCGCCGAACGTATCAGCGCGCACTTCGCTCGCCTGCACATTCATGAAGCTGACCGCGAGCGCAATCATGATCGCCGCCACGTGAAAGACATAGCGGTTCGACACGAGGTACAGCGCACGGTTCTTCGCCGGCAGATACAGGTGCGACAGGTGGCGGCGCACGAAAAAGACGAGGCGGAACGCCGGGACGACCGTCACGGGAAACAAAAGACGACCAATGACCATGAACGGCGCAAAAACCGCCCGGGCCATAGGCCGTGCCTGTTGCTTCAGAAACACCAGTCCCTTCAGCAATGACAGGAGAAGTCGAACAGCGAATTGTTTGATCGTGAGTTTGATAGAAACCCCAGGAAATCTCCTCAAACACGGCAGGCCCGTTTCAGCCAAATTCTGCCCCGTTAGAGTGATTTTTAGGCTTTACTGAGCCAATTTCGAGCGACCACTCGATGGCTCTTTAACCTCACTTCGGGAGGGATCGTACCACAAAACCCGTTTTCGGTCAACGATTAGGGGGTGGTGGGCGGGGCATCGTCGCGCGGATGCGTTTCCGGCCGGGCGTAATCGTCCTGGAGGCGAATGATGTCGTCCTCGCCAAGATAATCGCCGGTCCACACCTCGACAAAACAGAGCGGCTCGTCCGACAGACATTTTACGCGGTGATTGGTGGCGCACGGAACAATGATATAGGCGCCCGGGCCCACCTCTCGCTCCTCTTCCCCCAGGGTGACCAGGCCTCGACCCGTCACGATGATCCAATGTTCCGAACGATGTTTGTGAAACTGGAGGCTTAGCCGATGTCCCGGGTTTACGACCACGCGCTTCACGCGGTGCGTCGGCAGCGTTTCCAACACTTCGTAATGCCCCCACGGACGAATGTTATCAGGCGTCATACGTTCACAGGTGATTGAAAGGGTTTCCAGCCGGTGCGATGGATCGGGCACGGGCCGCGCTCCGAAATCGCTTGTTTGTGCGCTGCGGTCGCATATCCCTTGTGAATCTCGAATCCGTAGCCGGGATATTGGCTTGCATACTCTATCATAATGCGGTCGCGTGTCACCTTTGCGACGATCGACCCGGCGGCGATGGATTTGACGGTCAGATCGCCGCGGATGATGCCGCGTTGCGGTTGAGAAATCCCCGGGATTTTCCAAGCGTCCACCAGCACAAAATCGGCCTGCGGAATTTTTTCCACCGCACGCCGCATCGCCAGAAGGTTAGATTGTCGAATCCCGAGCTCGAGAATCTCTTCGACGCTCGCGGACCCGACTGCCCAGGCCACGCAGCGTTCTATTAATACATCGTACAGTCCGTCCCGTTGTTGCGGCGAGAGGAGTTTGCTGTCGCGTAAGAGCCCTAAACGCGAATCAAGCGGAAGGATCACGGCCCCGGCGACCAACGGCCCAGCCAAGGCGCCGCATCCGGCCTCATCAACCCCAACAATCGCCCGAAATCCTTGGGCGATCAGCTCGCGTTCGGCGGAGAATGATGGTGGACGGCGTGGAGCCATAGCGTTGACAATCCGGACCCTGATCCCTATTATAGCAGCGTCTAGCAGGTTCCTAATTCTTCTCCGAACATATGAATTTGAGCTACTTCGCGATCGGCACGAGCATTTTGGCGCTCATTTACGGCGCCGCCCTGATTCAATGGATCCTGAAACTCCCGGCCGGGGATGGAAAGATGAAGGGGATTGCCATGGCGATCCAAGAAGGAGCCAACGCGTACATGGCGCGTCAGTATAAGGTCGTGACCATGATCGGTATCGTGGTGTTCCTGGCGCTTGGGTTCGGCATGAGCTGGAACCTGGCCGGTGGATTCCTGGTCGGCGCTCTGTTTTCGGGTCTCGCCGGGTACATTGGCATGAGCGTGTCCGTCCGCGCAAACGTGCGCACCACGGAAGCGGCGAAGAAGGGGTTGCAAGAGGCGCTGACCGTCGCGTTCCGCGGCGGGTCGGTCACCGGCCTGTTCGTAGTTGGTCTGGGACTTCTCGCCGTTGCCGGCTACTACGCCGTGACGCATGACACGCACGGCCTCATCGGTCTCGCGTTCGGCGGATCGCTCATCTCGATGTTCGCGCGCTTGGGCGGCGGCATTTTCACGAAGGCGGCGGACGTCGGAGCGGACCTCGTCGGAAAAGTCGAAGCGGGCATTCCGGAAGATGATCCGAGGAACCCGGCCGTGATCGCGGACAACGTCGGCGATAACGTCGGCGACTGCGCTGGCATGGCGGCGGACCTGTTCGAGACGTACGCCGTGACCTCGGTCGCCGCGATGGTGCTCGGGGCAAGTCTGTTCCCGAACAACGAAGCGATCATCATGTATCCGCTCGTGCTCGGTGGCGTTTCGATTCTGGCCTCGATCGTCGGCAGCTTCTTCGTGAAGCTCGGCAAAGACAAGAACATCATGGGCGCGCTCTACAAAGGGTTGGTCGCCTCCGGCGTCCTCGCCGCGATTGCCTTTTATCCGGTTACAACCAAACTCCTCGCCGGCATCGATGGATTGAACGCGATGAACGTGTACTTCTGCTCGCTGCTCGGGCTTGTTCTCACGGGGCTCCTCATCATGATCACCGAGTACTACACCGGGACGCAATATGCCCCGGTAAAGGGACTTGCGGCCGCCTCTGAAAAAGGACACGGCACGAACATCATCGCGGGGATCGGGCTCTCGATGCGCGCGACCGCGCTCCCCGTGCTCGCCATTGTTCTCAGCATCTTGCTCGCCTACTCCTGGTCCGGTCTCTACGGCGTTGCGATCGCGGCCATGGCCATGCTTTCCTTGACCGGCATCGTCGTCGCGATTGATGCGTTCGGCCCGATCACGGACAACGCCGGCGGGATCGCCGAGATGGCGGACCTTCCGGATGCGGTGCGCGATGTGACCGATCCGCTCGACGCGGTCGGCAACACGACGAAGGCCGTGACCAAAGCGTACGCGATCGGCTCGGCCGGTCTTGCCACCCTCGTTCTGTTCGGCGACTACGTGCACGCGCTCGAAGACAAGATGGGATCCACCGCGATCTTCAGCCTGATCGACCCGAAGGTGATCGCCGGTCTGTTCTTCGGCGGGCTCGTCTCCTACCTGTTCGCCGCCATGTGCATGGTCGCGGTCGGAACCGCGGCCGGTTCGGTCGTGGAAGAGGTG
>CAZOPY010000071.1:0-5404 GCA_964581945.1 uncultured Gammaproteobacteria bacterium
GCGCGACCACGGCCGCGCGAATCGATGCATTGACCGTTTTGGCCGCGTCGTTTGATACGGCGCCGCCCGCGATCAAGACGGGATAATGAAAATCCGTCGAGCATCCGGGCGAATCGTCGACCGGGTTGCGTTTGCTATAGGCCGCTTCCTCCCACGATACCGTGTCCGCGGTCGAGGTCGATCCGGTCGCTGCGTTTCCGGCCGTGTTGGATGGGGTGATACTGGCGCGGCCGAGCAAAAAAATCCCGACCGCGGCAAGCAACGCCACCGAGAGCAGAACCAATCGGTTTCGCCTTATTTTTCTCCGGGTCATGCCTCTATCTTGCCACAGGCAAAAAGTCGTGTACAATCCCGAGCGGCCAGGAGGGCCTATGTCGACCAGCAGGAAGTTGCGGCTTGCCATCTTCATTTCCGGCGGCGGAACCACCATGCAGGCGGTCATGCGTGCGTGCAAGCCCCGTGGCATTCTCTCGGAGCTGATCGAACCCGTCCTCGTGATCTCGGATCGTCCGAGCGCGGGCGGGATCGAGAAGGCGCGAGCGGAAGGCCTGCGCGAGGAGCAGATCCGCGTGGTCCGGCGCAAGCGCGACGACGCGGGCGAGTTCGGCGACGAGCTGCTGCGGCTCGTGACCGACGCCGACGTGGACGTGATCGGCCAGTTCGGCTGGATGAAGCTCACCCCGAAGAGCGTCATCGACGGATTCGCGGGGACGATGGTCAACCAGCACCCCGGCCCGATCGATCCGGACGGCCACGGCGACTTCGGCGGCGACGGCATGTTCGGCATGCGCGTGCATGCGGCGCGGCTGTTCTTCGTCCAGGCCACCGAACGCGACTGGTGGACTGAAGCCACCGCCCAGTACGTCGACCCGAGGTACGACCGCGGCGCGCTGATCGCGTCGCGTCCCGTCCCGATCCTCCGGGACGACACCCCCGAGACGCTCAAGGACCGCGTCCTTCCGGTCGAACACGAGACGCAGATCGAAGCTCTGCGGCTGATCGCGACCGGCCGGGCGCAGAGGCTCGATCGCCGCGGCGAACGCCTCGTGTTCCCGCACGAGCTCCCCATCCTCGAGGCCGCCAAGCGCCGCGCCATCGAGCTCTTCCCCCACGGATAAACCGTGGGTTTTCTTATCAAAAAATAAAAGCCAGCGCAGGGGCTGGCGGGAGACGGAGGGATCGGTGGCGAGCGGGGCTCGTGAATCAGGCGACGATGCCGCCGTTCGAGCACACGGTCTCGGACTCGTGGACCGTTCCGCCGCAGGTGCAGCGGGTGGGGCCCTCGAGCCGATGAACGACGCTCGGGTCGGTCGGGTTGGCAGGGTGAGCGCTCGAAGGCGACTGCGGACGCACGCGGCGCGTCGGGTCGACGGGGAGCGTTGGGGCGCGCGAGGCGCGAGAACCGGCCATGGATTCCTCCCGAAGGCGGAAGTGAGATTGCCTTCGTTCGGAGTATACGTCAAGACATGAGAAAATCAACCCACCGGATGAGGGGACGCGGGCGGCGGGCGGCGGAACTCCATCACCAGGAGCGCGATGGACGAGAAAAAAATGGCAAGGATGGAAAGTTGGGAGGTCAGACAGACAATACACCACGTTTTCAAAATGAAGGTCTCGATTCCGGTCAGATACCCGCTGAAACAAACCCCGCCTACCGAGGCAAGCGCCAAAAAAACGAGCGACCCTCGGTCGGTCGGACGTTTCAGATGCATGAACGCACTGACCGCGATGAATCCGTAACCGAGCAATCCAATGAGCGCGACCGGGATCCCGAACAGTTCCGAATAGGGACCGCGATTCACGATGTCGCAATTGAACGTCTGGTTGATCGTGCAGAACGTCCCGGCCACAAAATTTTCGTGATGCGCCAAGGAGTAGCCGGACAGGATCAGTCCGACGCCCGAGAGGATCAGAATGGCGATCAACAGCTTTCGTTTCATACCTACGGCGCCGGCGAGGCGTTCGTGTCAGGGGTCGAGGTGGCCGTTGTTGGCGCGGGACAGCCGACCTTCGCGCCGAGCGTATCGAACGTTTGCTCGCCCGTCAGATTCGTGCCGTCCGGAAACATCCAGGTCGGGAAACTCTTGACCCCGGCGTCTTTGCATTCCTGCGAGGTGTCTTTCGAGCCGTTCGGCGAACACTCGACGTAATTGATTTTCGCAAACGCGTCGCCAAACAGTTTTTTCTGGGCCGCGCAGTGCGGACACCACCAGGCCCCGTACATCTTCACGCCCTTATCCGTGAGACACTGCGCGAAATCGTTATACGGCGACGGCGTCGAATTTCCAAAGGCAACAAAGGCAAGAAGCCCGATCACGACAACACCCGCGCCTGCGTAAAGAAGGTAAGAAGGAGAAAATTTGAAAGTCATAGTGGCCATACGCTACCAAGAAAATCCGAAGAGGGCAACCCTTGACACCGCCGAATTTTCCTGTATGATCCCGCGCAGGAGGTTCCGATGAATCGAACGGAAGCGGTCCGCAAGGTCGAGCTGTTGCGCCATCCGGTGGCGCAGGCGCTCCTCACCGAGTGCCGCGATGCGAAGACGCCGCCGCGTCGCTGTCGCGAGATCGTGCATGCGCTCTCGCGGTTCCTGGCCATCCAGGCGACCAGCGACATCGAGACGCGCGACGTGCGGGTGATCACCCCGCTCAAGACCGCGATGGTCGGCAACGCGGTCCACGGCAGCCAGGCGCTCGTCCCGATCCTGCGCGCCGGCGCGCACCTCATCCCCGGCTTCCACGAGCTCCTTCCCGACGCCGTCGTCTGGCACATCGGCCAGCGCCGCAACGAGGAGCCGCCGTTCGCCTCCGAGCTGTACCTGAACAAGGTCCCGCCTGCCGATGTGGTCTGCGGCTTCCACGTCGCGTTCGTGCTCGACGTGATGCTCGCCACCGGCGGCTCGGCGTCCACCGCGATCCAGATCCTCAAGGAACGGGAGGCCGCCCGCATCGTCTTCGTCGGCGTCCTCGCCGCTCCCGAAGGGATCCAGCGGCTGACCGACGAACACCCGGACATCGACATCCACCTCATCGAGGTCGACGAGCGCCTCAACGAGCACGGCTACATCGTCCCCGGCCTCGGCGACGCCGGCGACCGCCTCGACCCCACCGAGTGAGTCCTTCCCCCCTCCGTCCAAGACGGCGGGGTTTTCATTTCTCTGCGAGCGCGCAAAACAAACACCGCCCGAAGGCGGTGTTGTGTTGGTCGTTAGGAATTCGTCGTATCCGGCGTGACCTGACCGTGAACGGACTGCACTTCCGGGCGAAGGGTCCCCTTCACGAAATCGATCATCGCCTTCACGTCCGCGAACACGGTCTGGCGCGCGGTCTTCGCCGTCGCGACCTGATCACGCACCGAGCTCTGATCCGCCGCCGAGCAGTCGATCGACGAGAGCGCGTTCATGTCGGTCTCGAGCGTTTCGCGGTCCGTCAGGAACTGGTTGTGCAGCGATTCGAGCTGCGCAATGTCCGAACGGAGCGCCGCGCTGTCGACGCCGGCCGCGTCCGCGCTGTCCGCGAGCGTGTTCAGGCGATCGAGGTGCGCGCTGTACTTTTCCTCGTGGTCCGCGTGCTTGGCATCGTGGTCCGCGATGTTCGCGGCGATCTTCGCCTCGCGGGCTTCACACTTGGCCGTAAAATCGGTCGACGTCTCGGCGGCCAGGGCCGGGGCGGCGCTGAACAAGGTCAGGGCAAGAAGCCCTGTCGCAACGTACTTTGTCATAGGCTTTTGAGATCAATGATTACGCCTTTGTATACCTATCCTGGCAGGAAAGGTTACAGCCCCGTGGATTGGCGGTGCGAAAGCGCAACCGAACGGATCATCTCGACCAGCTCTTGCCCTTTGGCGAGCGACTGCCCCGGCAGGCGGATGCCTCGCGGGCGGGAGGATCGCGTCTGGATCGAGGCGGATGCCGCGTTTTCGATACGCACGGTCGAAATCCCGAACAGCCGCTCAAAAACCGACTGCTCAAGAATGACGTCCTGAATCGTTCCATACGGCAGATGCGTTTCCTTGCGGCTCACCACCCCTTCTTTGATGAGAAAGAAATCCGGAGTGAACGACCAAGAAAACGACTGTTTCCAGAGCACAAGCCAACCAAGAGAGATGAGCGTCAACACGACGGTGAGCGCGATGACAATCACGAGCCCACCAGCAAACGATCCTTCCAAGCCACTGCTGATGTTAAAGCCGAAAAAGAAGGCGAGGATCAAGCTGGTGAGTGCACTCCCGAATCCGCTCGTAATCATCCACTGCGGGGCGATCGGATAGGTTTGACTCGACGCATTCGGAACGGGAGCGGCATGCACCAACGGCTTTGGTTCGTTCGCAGGCGTGCTTCCCGACGCGGTGACGCTTCCCTTCCCGACGATCTTGTTCAGCAACAGATTCTTCAACCCTTCGGCAACGGCAACTTCAACCCCGTCGATGTGCGCTTCCATGCTGGAGGCGGCTGTGGCGCTCGCCAGATGAACGTCATAGAGTCCTAGCAAACGATCCAGCAGATCCTGATCAACGTACACGTCCTGGATCTTCTGATACTGCACATGGATCTCGCGCGGCGCGAACACCCCCTTCTTGATCGTCACGAACTGTTCGTCGGCGTTGTAAAAATATCGGCGGATGTACGCGCGAACGTACACGCCGTACAGAAGAAGCACACCGAATCCGCAAACGACCCCGCCCAGCACAAACGCGGATACGCCGGTTGCGATCAGGGTCGAATCACCTGCATCCGCCGTCGAAGCGGCGACCATGGCAAAGGCGGCAGCGACCGTCCCTCCCATCAGACCGAAAAAAAACGATGGGATTATTTTCGGAATCATCTTTTTCCACCACTTTTTTGGGCTGAGCGGATAGGTTGTTTCGAACGAGACCGTGTTCATAAGGGAAGCAGGTTATTGACAGGAAGCGTAGCAGCGGAAAATGCAGCCGTCAATCGGCGGCGCAACCAAAAAACCGCCCGACGGGCGGCTTTGCTTTTTACTTCCTCTTGCGAAGCGAGGGCTTGCGAAGTTTTGATTTCGGGATGGACTTCACGTGTTTGAAAAATTCTACCTGCTTTAGGCGATGTTGCGCCTCTTTTTTGGTGGCGTACGAACCGAAACTGCGTCCGGTCTTTTCGGAAACGACGACCCACTTGCTTCCCCGTTTTACGATCATAAAACGTTCGTTAAGAATGACGCGAATTTTTTGCGGCAGGCAACACCTTCCCAACCAGAATGATCGCCATGAGAATGGCGAATCCGCACAGAATCGACGGAAACCCTTCTTGCGTCGTCGTGACGAACGCGTAGAGCGAAAAGGCGGGGATCATGAACGCAAGGTAGCCGGTCAGCAACCACGCAAGCGCAAGCCGCGGGCCCTTCCCTTCGCGTTGCGCCTGAACGATGAGCGCGATCCC
>CAZOPY010000072.1:0-5374 GCA_964581945.1 uncultured Gammaproteobacteria bacterium
CGCGCGGCGGAACTGGACGCGATCCGATACTCCGGCCAGCCGGGCGCGCAGCCGCGCGTACAGCACGAGGGCGGGGTGAATCTCGTAGCCGATCCCGGTCGCGCCAAAATCTTTGGCCGCCGCGATAAGCAACGACCCGTCGCCGCATCCGAAATCAACCACGCGCTCGCCAGCCTTCAGCTCGACCAGCTCGAACATGCGGCGGCTTGTTTTGCGAAAGGTCGGCACCCACGGAACGGTCAGCACCGCCGAGACCATGAGGCTCAAGAGCAAGAACAGGGCGAGTAACAGCAGGCCCTGGATCCCGATCAGGGTCCAGATCGCGAGATTAATCAGGGTCATATCAGGCCGATTGTGCGCTGTTCGCGGCGGCGGTGATCCCTTCCGAAAAGGTCGGATAGGCGTGAATCATCGCGGCCAAATCGTCGATTTTCGCCCCAACCTTCATTGCGAGCGCGATCTCGTGGATCATCTCGCCGGCGGATTCGCACAAAATATGCCCGCCGACCACCTTGCGCGATTTGGCGTCCGCCACGATTTTGACGATCCCAGCGCGCGCGGACTCGGTGACGGCGCGACCGAGGCCCGCGATTTTGTACTCGCCTACCAGAATTTTTTTGAACTGTTTTTTCGCCTGCACCTGCGTCAACCCGACCGAGGCGACCTCTGGGTCCACAAACGTCACGCGGGGAACGACACGCTCATCCACCTTCACCAGTCCCTCGCGCCGGCCACGGGCCATCCGGCCGGCATTGTGCCCAGCCGCGAACCCTTCGTGGTGCGCCGTGTGCGTGAACATGGGTCCGCCCGCGGCATCGCCGGCGGAAAAAACATGCTTCACGTTGGTGCGCCGGAGGACGTCGGCCTTCACCGTGCCGCGTTCGTCGAGCATGACGCCCGCTTTTTCAAGCGCAAGGTCCGCAACGGCCGGCCGCTTGCCTGTGGCCATCAGAATGCGCTCGACGGCCACGGTCTGCGAGGCCCCTCCCTGCTCGACCTCGAGTCCGCATACGCCGCCGCGCGCGCCCCACATCCGCTTCACGGTCGCATCCGTAAGAACCTCCACCCCGCGTTCTTCCATGAGTTTCATGGCCAAATCCGAAATGGCGGCGTCCTCGCGATGCAAAATAACGGGGGCGGACTGAATGAGCACCACCCGTGAGCCGAACGCGGAAAAAAAGGTTGCGAACTCGCAACCGACCGGACCGCCGCCGACGATGGCGATGGATTTCGGGAGCTGGGTAAGCTGATAGACATCTTTGAACGTCATGACCGACACGTCCGTGATGCCGTCGATCGGGGGGATAAACGGGGTCGAACCGGTCGCGACCACGAAGGTCTTGCCCGAAACGGTCGTGGTTCCCTGCTTACCGGTCACGGTCACCGTATGCGCATCCGTGAACGCCGCGGAACCGAACGCAAGCTCGATCCCGAGCTTGCTCGCGATCCGTTCATAGCGATCGCCGAGCGTTCCGCCGCCCGTGATCGTTTCCACGACTTTCTTCTGATAGCCCATCACGTCGGCCACGTCCACCTGCATCCCCGAGGTGGTGATCCCGAATTCGCGGCCGCGTTTCATGAGTTTCCACACCTTGGCGGTCTTCAAAAGCGCTTTGGTCGGGACGCACGCCCAATTCGGACATTCGCCGCCGAGTTTCTCGCGTTCGATCATCATGACCGAGGCCCCCTGCGCGCGCGCCGCCTGCGCCGCGGAAAATCCGGCGGAACCGGAACCGATGATGACCACGTCGAATGTCATACCTTAATCATGCCAAATTTTTTTCGCCTCTTCCCAGAGATCCGGATTTTGATCCCGCTCAGCATACCACCACTCGACGCCCCAAAGATAGGCCTCGGGAAGACCGGTCCGCTCGGCAAAATCCACGTTCGTCCTGAGGTCGGAAGCCGTGAACGCGTTCACCCGTTCCTCGGGCGACATGTCCCCGTAGGGCTTCGTGAGCCACGGCTCGGCCTGCAACTCGGAGATGATGATGCTTTTGATAAACGGTTTCACGCTTTCCGCCCGCGTGCGGTAATAGCCGGGCGTGATCGGATAGAGAAAAAATCCGTACCAGCTGTTCCAGGTGACGCGATACAGGGAGACGCCGAGCACGTCCGCGACCCCCGCCGCGTCCACCCACGGGTCGATCTCTCCGCTCTCCGTCATCATGATCGGATGCGAATCGAGCGAACGCACCAAGGCGATTTCGCGGTCGAACAGATCGCGATCCGGCGGCGGACAGATGCCGAACGGAAAAAACGCTTCGTTCTCGACCTGCCAGCGTTCGAGTGCAACGGAACCGCGATAGCGTTCGACGACCGTGCGCATCATGTCGAGTTGCGCTTCCCCTGCCGCCGTGACATCCAGCTGTTCGGCCCAATTCGGAATAAAACACTCGGGCCAGCGCGGCAGTTTGCGGCCGATCACAAGCGTCACCTTGGCGCCGCGCGCCGCGGCTTCCGACAGCATCCAATCGACATCCTCGAAATGAAAGTCCCCCGGAGACGGCTCGAGGTCGGACCAATACACGGGGATGCGGAATTTACGCACCCCGAGCTCGTCGAGCGCGGCAAGATACGCGGCCTTCCAATCGATCCCGAGCTGGCGCGCGTAGACGGTCGAAAAGGTCACGCCGAACGCGGTGGGCGTTTTTGCCGGCAGACGAAGCCATACCGCCAGGACCGAAACGGTCGCGACCGTTCCAAGCGAAACGAACGCGATCAACAGTTTCAGTCGCCATGCCCTCCCCCTATGCATACTCGCTCTAAATCTCCTCTTTTTTCTCTCGCAAGAAGGCGAGCCACCCTTCGATCAGTTTGATCGCGGCTTTGAACGGCGCCTCGATGATGAAGTCAAAGAAAAACAGGAAGACGTTTACGCGCGGCGCGCGCAGGCTGATCCAGCGGCCCATGCGGATGATCGGCAGGAAAAACATGTCGAACAGCGGGGAGAGAAAGTTCCCCTTCCCTTCGACGATGACCAGCTCGCGCCGCGTTCCCCGGATCTTCAGGCCGAAGAAAGTGACCAAGCTCAAGAACAGCAAGAACAACGAGATGGAAACGGTGTTGAAATGGAGCGCACGCAGGAATCCGGAGATGACGAAGATGGAGAAGACGAACATCGCGATGTAGAGGATATCGAACGTGCGGCGCAACGACGCGTTCGCCCACGGGCGGCGCATGGCGAACTTCAGCGGCTTGGGCGGCTCGAGGCCCACCACCGTTTTCAGTTCGGTCTGGATTTGCGCGGTGTTTTTTTCCTCCGGAATGGTGACGGTGAACCCGATAAGGGCGAGCAGCAGAGGGTGGAACAGGATGTTGGTCAAGAGCGGCGCGTAGTTGTTGGATCGCGCGATCGCCGTGTCGTACGGCAATTCGACGATCAAGGCCAGGATCATCTTGGTCAAAAACAGGAACACGACGGCGCGAATGACGCTTCGGCGAATCTTGGTGCGGAACCGATCATACCGGATCATGGCCGCGCTCGCGGACGCTTTCTGCAGCGCTTTCGCGTCGGCAAGCACGTCTTCGGCCGCGTCCGGGTCTTTCATGACGACGTCCTTCAGAATCTGATACACGACGGCATGTTTCTGCACAAAGCGATACACGCGATCCGCCGCCGGATGGCGCACCTGCTTCTCCACCGCGTCGATAATGCTGTTCAGGTTGTCGGCTACCGTATCCACCAGTTCTGGCGACGGGTGCTTGGTCCAGTCCGGATAGTACAGCGTGAACACGCGGTAGCGCAGCGTGGCCACGTTCGACCGCAAAATGGCGCGGTGAACCGCAAGATACAGTTGGAGATCGCGATCTTCCGGCGCGACCATGGAGGTCGCCCATTCGATGCGCGATTTCAGATCCTGATACGCGAGCGACGCCAGCGCTTCATCCACGGTCGGCGGCGACAGATGATATTCGATCTCGGTCGACATGAGATCCATGAGCCAAAAGTGGTTGCGGGACCGGTCGCGCGGAGTGCGTTCGATCGACGCGAACAGCGGCTCGTATTTTTTGAGGATGACACCGACCTCTTTGATCATGGTGACCGGAACCGAACGGTTTGCCAGATACCGCGCCCAGATCAGTTCATGCAGAAGATCCGTGGCGAGCTTGTCGCCGCGCTCTTCATCCCAGTGGCGCTTCAAAATACGCCGTACCGCGTTCCGGCGCAGCAGGTGTTCCTCGTCATATTCAAGCGCATTGCGCACCGTTTCGTAGACGGCCGCGGCCGCGGAAACGGTTTCGCTTACGGAAATCGTTTCGCCGTGCGCGGGCGGCTTCGGAGCGGCCGCCTGCCGCGCCGTGGCGAGAAACGCCTCAAGAGATGGGGTTGGCATAGATTCCCGCTTATTGTATGCGAAAAGCGCGAAAAAATCCAGCGCGAAATGCAAAAGCCGATCGGGAGATCCGATCGGCTTTTTCTTATGCCGCTTTCGGCAAAATCTTGAACATCCCTGTGCCGCAGACCGAGCAAACGCCCTTCATGGCCGGGCGCGTTCCGCCGCCCTTGGCCGGCATCTCGACCTGCACGGGATCCTTCATTTCCCGTTTTTCCTTGCACTTGACGCAGTATCCCATCACTGGCTCCATACGCTCAAGTTAGCGAATTATTGGAGCTGCGGTTATCCACACAGCCCCCGTCTATTCTTGAGAATAGCGCAGGGGGAGAAACTTGGGAAGCGCCGCGATCCGCGCGTCACGCTTTCGGTTTTTGCTTGGATTGCGGGCGGCCGAGGCTCAACGGGAAGCTCACAAGGAAAATCGTCCCGCTTCCCGAGGTCTGAAACGAGATGCGTCCGCCCATCGCTTCGATAAATTTCTTGGAGAGATAGAGGCCGAGTCCGGCGCCGGCTCCCGGCGATTGTGGCATGGTTGTTTTGATCTCGAACAGCGTTTCCCACATCTCTTCCGGAATGCCCGTCCCCTGATCCTGAATCGAAATGGAAATTTCATGTTCGTGGCGGAAGGTATCGATCGACACGGCGCCGCCTTTCGGACTGAACTTAATCGCGTTGTCAACGATGTTTCGGATCGCCTCCGCGGCTTTCTGCTGATCGACGAACACCATGGCGGTTTCCGACAGGTCGTTCACGACAAGCTTCACCCCCGCGTCCGAGGCGGCCTTCTGGAGCGGACGGACCGCTTCTTGCGCGATCACCCCTGCACGCACGGAATCGGCGTTGATCTTCAGCACCCCGCGCGGCTCCTCGTGCAGCCGTCGCTGCAGGAGGGGCAGCCCAACACCGTGATGGAAGCGATGGCGAAAGGGGTTCCGGTGGTGGCGACGAGCGTGGGCGGTGTGCCCGACCTGGTTCGCGACGGCGTCACCGGCTTTCTCGTCGAGCCCGGCGACGTTCCGGCGCTGGCCACGCGC